>CALDHJ010000440.1 GCA_937941555.1 uncultured Granulosicoccaceae bacterium
GGGGATCCCTATGCCTGACGCATTGATACAGATGCGTGAAATTTCCAAGCGATTCGGAGGTGTGACAGCACTTCAGAACGTTGATCTGGACGCCAACGCCGGTGAGGTACTGGCCATTGTCGGTGACAACGGCGCCGGCAAATCCACGCTGATCAAGATCCTGACCGGGGTCTACCAACCTACCTCGGGGACTGTTCGCCTCGGCGGCCAGGCGCAACACTTCGCGAGCCACGCCGACGCGATCAAGGTGGGCATAGACGCGGTGTATCAGACACTCGCGCTCGCCGATCACCTCGACCCGCCAGCCAATCTTTTCCTTGGTAACGAACTCACTCGGCGCGTATGCGGCATTGATGTGCTCGACAACAAGCGCATGCGCGAAGAGACGGAACGCGTCCTCATGGATCGCCTGGGTGTCAGGCTCAAATCCCTGGATGCGCCAACCGAAAGCTTGTCCGGCGGACAGCGTCAGGCGGTTGCCATCGCCCGCGCGGTCTACCACGACGATCTTCGCGTGCTGGTCATGGACGAGCCCACGGCGGCACTCGGTCCGCAGGAGACTGCACGCACGCTCAAGCTGATCAAGACACTCAAGGCGCAGGGCCTCGCCGTGATCCTGATCAGCCATTCACTCGATGATGTCTTTGAAGTCGCAGACCGCATTCACGTGCAACGCCGCGGTCAGTGCGTGGGCGTCGTCAACACCGCAGACAGCAGTACCCAGGAGGTGCTCGGCATGATCGTTGGCGCCAAGGAGGACACCTGATGACAGATACAGCACCGACGACCACCTGGTCCGAGCGTATCGAACCCTATATCGCCGTCATAGCACCGCTCGCCATGATCCTCGCCATTCTGGTGTTCATGGGGATCGCCGAACCGGCTCGCTACTTCCGCGCAACCAATCTCAATCTGATCCTGCTCGACGCAGCGCTCTACATGCCGATGGCGATGGCGATGACCTTCGTCATCACGCAGCGCGGTATCGACTTGTCCATCGGCTCCATCGCTGCGCTGTCGGGCATTCTGATGGCTTTTCTGATCAAGCAATACGGCTTCTCGGTCTACGTTGCCGTGCCGATTGCAATCCTGCTCGGCGCCGTCATGGGCCTGATCAACGGCCTGATCATTACACGCTTCAATGTGCCTGACCTGATCGGCACGCTGGCCATGGACCTCGTCTACCGGGGTTTCGCATTGGTACTCGCCAAGGGACTGGTGCTCGCGCGTTTCCCGGATTTCCTGACCGACATCGGGCGCGGGCAGATTCCGGGTTTCATTCCCATTCCGGTGATTATCGGCATAGCCACCATGATCGCGGGCTTTCTGCTGCTGCGCCGCACCCACTTCGGCCGCTACACGATCGCGATCGGTTCAAACCCGGAAGCCGCCGAGCTGACCGGCATATCTGTCAATCGGCACAAGGTCTACGCCTACGTGCTGTGTGGCGCCTGCGCCGCACTTGGCGGTGTCATGTTGACCGGCAAATTGAACGCGATTCAGGCGACATCTGCACCCTACTTCAACCTGCACGTGATCGCGGCCGTCGTCGTCGGCGGCACCTCACTGTTTGGTGGCCGCGCCTCGATGATCGGCTCCTTCGCAGGGGTGTTGTTGCTCTCGATGATGATCAATGCGCTGGTTACGTTGCGTATCGAGTTCTTCTGGCAATCGGTCGCTTCGGGCGTCGTCATCGTCAGCTCAGTCGCGCTCTACGCCTGGATACAAAAGAAAGACCGAGATGGCACCGGCGGCTGGTTGGCCGCGCTCAAGACACCGGACGGTCAAACCCTGCTGCGCTTCAGTGCGGCATTACTCGGGCTATTGATTGCCCTGTTGGCCCTTGGCGGCCTCTTTGCCGGCAACCCCAATCCCAGCGGTTGACCGGCACCTCGGTGCCACTGGCTGTCACATGACAACCTCGGCACCACCATGTATTGAGAGGAAAAACTTATGAACAGACTGATTACCACTGCCCTCCTGGCAGGCGTCGCAACCACCTCAATTGCCGCGACATCACTGCCACTGAAAGAAATGGACGGCATAGCCGACCGGGACTACTGGGTCCCGGGTGAGGTCAACGCAGACGGTAAGCTTGAGGCGATGCAAGCTGTCGTCGGCACCGATGCCGTCGCATTCACAGGCTCACAGGATCGACCTGTGCAGATTGCGTTGATCTATCCCTCGGCTGACACCTCGGATTTTTGGGCTCGCAACTACCTCGCCCTGACCAAACGGCTCGATCAATTGGGCATCCAGTACGAGACGACCGAGTTCGCCAGCCGTCAGATAGAGCACTCGTTGCAGGCGACCTACGCCAACCAGGTGGAGCAGGACGCGGACCTCTACGACTACGTCATCTTTGGCCCGTCCGAACTCGCCATTCAGGCCGACAACATTTCCAAACTCGCTGGCAGCGACGGCTTCGCCACCTACATCTGGGCATTCCACACGCCGCTGAAATACCTTGAGAACCAACCGGACGCCTGGTTCGATTTCTCATCAGCGGCTGGCGCCCTGACCATGTGCGACTACATGATCGGCCGTCTTGGCGAAGGTGTCACCATGGCGATGAACCGAGGCATTCCCGGCATCACCGACAACCAGCGCTCGGGCGATTTCAAAGCCTGCGTTGAAGAGAAAGCCGGATGGGAAACGGCATACGAACACTACGGGGAGTACCAACGTGAGGGAGGCTTTGAAGGCACCTCACTGATCATGCAGGCCTACCCCGAAGCCACCATCATCCACAATGCAAACACGGCCATGGCAATGGGTTCCGTGGAAGCACAAGTGGCGATGGGCAAAGAGAAAGACATTTTCTCGACGGGCTGGGGCGGCACGGGCCTGGAGCTTGAAGCTATCCGCAAGGGCGAGTTGGACGCCACCCCGATGCGCATGGGCGACGACGTGGGTGCGGCAACTGCCGAAGCCATCAAAGCCGATCTGGAAGGGCGCGCAGACGAATTGCCGTTCGTGTTTCTCGGCCGCATCACGGTGGCACACGACCAGATGAGCCTCGAGGAAATCGACGCACTCGAACAGGAAGCGTTTCGCTTCTCCGGTGTCGGGGCGCTCGAGCGCTGAGGCAACGTACCACCCCTTCGCTCGCCGCCAAACACGGCGGCGGGTGAAGGGTCTCGACGCAACAGTCAGCGAAGCCCGGTCCAGTAGCGCGTTACCAGGGTTCTGATAGCGTCCTCCCGCGCCGCTTTGCTCTGACTGATCGGGGCGAGATAGTCGTTGTTGAGCAAGTGTGAAAACCCGTGGATAAGCGACCAGATGGCGAGCACATCGGTGCGGGCATCGCAGTCTTCCACCGCGTCTTCGCCCGTCACCGCCTTCACCAGTTCAACCAGGTGATTGAAGGCTGTATCACCGGCCGCCTGAAAATCGGGATGGCAACGATCCGGTTTTGATGACGCAAAAATGAGTTGAAACAACGCGGTGTTGGATTTGGCAAACGCCGCATAGCCGACCGTAGCCGCCACCAACTGATCCAACGGGTCGGGCCCCGCACGGGCCTCATGACGCTGCTGTGTTGCGAGAAATCGACGCCAACCGACAACGGCCAAGGCCGTGAGCAACCCGGTTGCGTCGCCAAAGTGGTGGGCCGGTGCCGCGTGGCTCACGCCCGCCGCGCGCGCCACCCCGCGAAGCGAAAAGCGTTCGACGCCGTTTGCGTTGAGCTCCTGCTCGGCAGCTTTGAGCAGCGCCGCGCGCAAATCGCCGTGGTGATAGGTACCAGTCTGTCGCATGTCGAACGGGGCCTCGGATATTCCAATATGCCGACAGATCTTGACACTGTCAAATTGGCTGCTAATCTGTCAGCACTTATCTTTACAGTGTAAAGATTAAATCCCACTGGAGTGATGTGATGGGCACCCTCTCACCCGACAGCCTTTTCAATCTCGCCAATCCGGCTGCGTTGTCGGGCTGGATATTCCTGATCGTGTGGTTGTTTCTGCCACCTGCTCGACAACGGCAGACCCGCTGGGTTGGACTGGTTGTGCCGTTGCTTCTCAGCTGCCTCTACACCGCCGTGATGCTCACCTATTTTGCTGACAGTGAGGGCGGTTTTGACTCCCTGGATAACGTCATGTTGCTGTTCACCCAGCCGGGGACCGTCCTGGCCGGGTGGGTGCACTACCTGGCATTCGATCTGTTTGTCGGTTGGTGCATTGCACTCGATGCGACCCACCGGCGTATCAGCCGATGGGTCGTGGTCCCATGCTTCGGGTTCACCTTCATGCTCGGGCCCATGGGGTTGCTGCTCTACGCCGCAACGCGCGCGGCCTACAGCATGCGAATCGATACACAGGGAGACGCAGCATGAGTGGGGACCATGGCGTACTCACGAGCAGCCCAGCTCGCCACAAGCCGTGGTTGTTGCTCCGCACCGGGCACCCGGTGCTCTCTGGGTACACGGCCGCGTTGCTGGTGCTGCTGCCCGCGTTGTTGATCGCCTTCAGCATCGACGAGCGAACGCTACTGGAGAGAAACATCTGGCTCAAACCGATCAAGTTCGACCTCGCGATCGCGTTCTACCTGATCACCTTGTCGCTCTATGCTCACCTGCTACCGCCCTCGTGGCGAAACAGCCCACGCTTCAATCGCTACGTGGCTTTTGTCTGCGTCACGGTGATCATCGAGATGGCCTGGCTTATCTACGCCGCGGCCATCGGCGAGGTGTCCCATTTCAACCAGAGTCACCCCGTCCTGGCACCGGTGTACTTCATCATGGGCCTACTGGCCATTCTGCTGACGTCGCTTTCCGCTGTCATCGGCGTGGGCGTGTTGCGGCACCACGAGCACAGCGCGAACCCCTTGATCCGGTACGCCGTGGGCTACAGCTTGCTGGTCACCGCCGTTCTGACGGTGCTCACGGCAGGCTACCTCTCAAGCGCCCCGGCACAGTCGCATGCCGTCTTGACGGCGGGACTAAGCACGCTCGACCGCCAATCGACCATTCCACTGTTCGGGTGGCTCCGAGCTGCCGGCGATTTGCGCGTAGCCCATTTCTTTGCGATGCACGCCCTGCACGCCGTGCCGCTGGCGGCGGTGATAGGGGTTCTGGCGCTTCCAAGGGCATGGACAACGCGCGTGCCGTTCGCGCGCGTTGCCGCCATCGGGCTGTGCACCGTCTATACCGCCTTCGTGGTGTTCGTCTTCACCCAGGCACTGGGTGGCAAACCGTTTCTCTGACACTGCCGCATCCGATCGCACCGACAGATACGGCGCAGTACAGCGAATCAGTGCGGTGCGATCTGCTGCTGTGTGGCGCAATGGATACTGCCCCCACCCGAGGCAATGCCGTCAATCGAGAGCTGCTCGACCACACGCTCGGGGTACAACCGCTGCAACAGAGAGCGGGCCGCTGAGTCTGCGCGGCGATCGCCAAAACGCTGCGCAATGACAGCGCCATTGCACAGGTAATAGCCAACGTACCCCGCCGCGAATTCGGCGACACCGAATCGCTCGTTCACCGAATCAGGCGTGTCGACAACGTGTAGGGTGAGCGGCCTGTTCCGGGCATCTCGACTGCGATTGAGGAGTGCAATGTTGTCGCGTGTCACCGCATAATCCGGGGATCTCTCATAGGTGTCACGGCTTGCAATGACTTCACCCGGCCGCACGAAACGCGCATAGAAATCGGTGTGGCCATCGGTAATGTCCTGACCGGCGACGCCATCGAGCCAAATGATCTTCTCCAGACCGAGCAGCCGTTTCAGCTCGCTCTCCACCGCCGCTTGCGAGCGACCGGGGTTTCGGTTGTCGTTGAGGATGCAGCTGCGCGTCATGATGGCGGTGCCGTCACCATCCACTTCGAAACAGCCGCCCTCGAGAACCAGGTCCGTCGTGACCCGGGGCACACCGGCCCGATCTGATACAAACGCCGCGACCTGCGCGTCGCGCGCATGGGCCTGTTTACGGCCCCAGCCGTTGAAATTGAAATCCACTGCCGCCGTGACGCCGCGGCGGTTGCGCACAAAGGTTGGTCCTGTATCGCGCAACCAGAGGTCATCGGTATCAAATTCGATGAATTCAATCGGATACCGACTGCGCCCGACCGGTATCAACTGTCGCGCCTGCGCCCTGTCGGCGGCGCTGACCAGAACCGTCACAGGCTCATAGCCTGCGATAGTCGTCGCGATCAGAGCGAGATCGCATTTGACCGCAGGCACCTGCCGCCGCGACCAGATATCCTCCCGGGCCACAAACGCCATCCAGGTTCGGCTATGTGGCTCGGATTCTTCCGGCATGCGGTAACGTGCGGACGCCGCGAGCCCTGTCTTGGGCAACACGGATGCACCACCAAGCAGAACGGACGCCCTTTTTATCATGCCCCGCCTGTTCACACGCGCGACTCCCTGCCTGCCATGGCCGACCTTCGTGAGGTCACAAGGCCAAGCATGCCACCGATTGAAATACCCCGTACAGTATCGCGCACGCCTGAGGCAGGTGACGTTTGTAGGCTCAATCACGCTATCAACACAACCACTGCCGCGTTACACGATGTAGCGCAGAGGGCTGCACGCATCGGCAGCACCCGACCCGGTGGCTGCCGTCGAGCCGTTTGCACGGCCCTGGGGCTACAGACACTGACCACACCGTTTATACTGAGTCGTTCCCGCAGCCAGCGCCCGCATTCCGCTTGACGCCTGAACCAAACGGCCAAGGGCCAAACCACGCGTCGGCACACCATGAGACACGCACCATGAAATTCGTCATTTTACTGATCGCTGTTTTCGTGATCGCCTACCTGCTGATGCAGATACTCAACAGCGGCAAAGCAAAAGACAACATCAAACAGGGCGAGGCCTTTCTTCAAAGCAATGCAAGTGAAGACGGCGTCCAGAGCACCTCGTCAGGCTTGCAATACAAAGTGCTCGAAGCCGGCACCGGGTCGGCGCATCCGGGGCCCCGAGATCGAGTCAAGGTGCATTACCACGGCACCTTGCTCGACGGCACTGTTTTTGACAGCTCGGTCGAGCGGGGCGAAGCCATCAGCTTCGGCCTCAACCAGGTGATTCCGGGCTGGACCGAAGGCCTGCAACTCATGGTCGAGGGCGAAAAAACCCGCCTGTTCATCCCGAGCAACCTCGCCTACGGCAACCGGGCTGCCGGCAAGATTGCACCCGGCTCCACGTTGATTTTCGATGTCGAACTGATCGAAATCCAGGGCAACTGAGGCCCGAGACCCGCTAGGGACGCTCGAAGCGGCGCAGGTCAATCATCGGAATGTTCTCGCCACCGGCATAGAGCGGCAGGACCCCGTTCCATTGCTCAACGCGCTTGAGCTCGATGTAGTTCGGGGACTCCGCCAGCGTGCGGTTGATCACGTCAATCTTGTAGGCCTCAGCGTCCGCGAGGGCCTTGATCTTCTCGGCTTCAAGCTTGGCCGCTCGCAGCTCCGATTCCGCCTGCTTGACCTTCTGATCCTGCTCAGTCGCGAAACGCTCGAGTTCTGCTTGCTGCTTGAGCACTTCCTGCTCGCGCTTCTTGGTCTCGGTGATAGCCGTTCGAATCACATCCGGCAGCTGCACGTCACGGATGAGCACGGTTTCAACCTGCAGACCCTTGGACGCCAGGTAGTCCGCCAACCCCGATTGCAAGGTCTGCTGCAATTGCCGCTGCACCGACTCCTTGAAAAAGTCCTGTGACCGCACAACACCCTTGCCCTGTTCTCGCAGTATTGACCGCAGTTTCGGGATCATGTGCACCTGGATCAGGGCATCGGTCGTACCGGTATTCCTGAGAATATCGGGCGCCATGTCACCAATAGTACGGTACTGCACGGACACATCCATGGTCGTGATCAGCTTGTCTTCCGCTGGGATGCCTGCCTGCTCCTTGTGGGTTTTCTGCCGCAGGTCAAATGTGGTGAACGCCAGCATCGGGTTGACGACATGCAGCCCCTCTCGGTAACTCGCGTTCTGCACCTTGCCGAAGAGTGTCGCGACTTTCACATGGCCGGCGGGGACCGTGATGACCACAGACAGTATGAGAAAGACGGCACTCGCCAGCAGACTTCCGAAGCTGGCGAATCGGATCAATTTGCCGTGTTTTCCGCTTGCTGCCTTGATGCCTGCCAAACCAAGCAGTAACAGGATGAAGGATAAAAACAGGTTTTGCATGTGTCTCACCTTTGGAATTTTTTGGAACTGAATGGAATGGACACAGAGATGCGTGCCGACGAACCACGCCGCTGTAATCTCTTTTATCTGGGGTCAAACACCGAAATTTCAAGGTGTTCTGACCGTATCAGTGGAACATCAAATCGAGTCATGCTTTGCATATTACTGCGTCGAATCACATCCCCCATCTCGAGACAGGTTGAAAGGATCTACCCGAGATCGGTAGACCCAAACTGGCCAACCACGAGGCACATCGGATCACACTCCTGGAGGGGGCCGGAAAAAGCCGATGACGCACATCGAACCAGCACCTCGAGCTGGAGGCCCTGATAGTGGGTCGGCCCAATCTGAATGTCCGCTCCACTGGACACTGCAGATTGACACGGTGGCAAAGGCTTGACTCTGGCGCTTGTCTGACGATGACCTTCTTGTTTAGGACCGATGCACTGAAAGCACAATCGGACCGCCAGTCATCCGTCGAGGCTGCGTCGGAAAACCAGCCACAATTCCGTAGCCCAACCCCTGTTCGTTCACAAGTTGAAACACTTGCTTCCCGCAAGTGTTAACTGCGTCACACAAATTGAGACGAATGATCGGCAAAGTACTCAAAAGGCAACCACGAGAACCCACGATGAAAGTGCGTTCACAAAACTCCAATGCCCTGAAGGCGGACGCGACAGCCAAACTAGTTGACGTCAGTGTTCTCACGGTCGGCATGAAAATAGTGGGCATCGAGAAACCCTGGAGCGACAGATCAACTCAAAGCACGGGTTTCACCATCACGGGCACAACAGAACTAGAGCACCTGAAGTCCGCACACAAAACGGTGTACATCGATCCACGCTGCGCACCCCCGCTGCAGACAGGCGACACCAGTACAAGCTCACCTGCTGATACTGAGGCAGACCGGCCGATTGTGCTCTGGGAATCAAACGATGCGGGAGAGACAGACGGCGAGACATCATCCGTATGGCAACGCCTCCAACGCGCCGCGAAGCGGCTCACCCCTCGCCCTCAGCGCCGACACAAACTCTAAAACCGCGCATTTTCCAATCGCCACGTGAACTGTTGCCGGATGGACACCCGGCACTGTCCCGCGCGCAGGCCGCATATACTGCAGGCCGAACCCCGGAATCTGGTTGATCGCTGGAAACAATAGTGCCATATGCGCACTCCTGTGCACCGTGCAGCCTGTGTTTGTCAGCACGCACATCGAACGACGCCGAATTTTTACGTGACGTTAACTTTGGACGATACGACACAGTCCCTATGATGTTCTCAGGCGGGCAACACGGCCCGCCATTTCTTCATCAGTGAGCGTTCCGATATGAAAACACCAGCCCGATTGACAGCCCTTCTCCTGACACTTGGCCTCGTGGTCAGTTGCGGAAAGACTGATGACGCCGCGAGCACCGCAACGGATGCCGCTTCGGCCGCCGTCGACACCGTGAAGTCAGGCGTCACTGACGCCGTTGACGCGACCAAGGAAGCCGCGAGCGGCGCCGTTGATGCAGCCAAAGACGCTGCCGAGTCGGCGGTGAATGCGACCGGTGAGGCTGTAGACGCGGCAAAAGACGCCACGTCTGACGCTGTGGACGGCGCGAAGGATGCAGCCACGCAAGCAGTTGACAAAGCCAAGGATGTCGCCGGCACAGCTGTTGACACTGCCAAAGAGACGGCGAGCTCCGCGACCGACAAAGCAAAGGATCTGGCGAGTGATGCCGTGGACAAAGCCAAGGATGTTGCAAGCGATGCTGTCGACTCTGCAAAAGATGCCGCGGCATCGGCTACCGAGTCTGCAACCGACAAAGCGACAGATCTTAGCAATGCGGTCAAGGATAAGGCGGCAGATGCCGTGTCGACCGACTGAATTCGCAGGACCCGTTTGCAAATCAGACTGAGTACACCCTTGGGCCCAATCCATGATTGGGCCCTTTTTTTTGGAACAGACTCCACAGCCAACCAACAGCACTACGGCCCGGCGTGACGGTAGACCAATACAGGTCCTCGGGCGGTGTCGGATATCTCACGCTCCAGCGTGGCACCCAGTCTTTGCGCAAGTTGTATCGACGGCGTGTTTTCGGCTGAAATACAACTGTGCACCACTGGCCAATTCAATTTCTCGTAAGCGTAGCGCCGAGAGCGGAGCGCGGCCTCGGTGGCGAATCCCGCTCCCTGCTTGGAATCAACTATTGCCCAGGTAATTTCCGGCGCAGGCCAACCCTCGGGGTTCCATAGCCCGACCATGCCACAGAAGTCGCCGGTGGCCTTTTCTTCCACCGCCCATGCGCCATAGCCCCTGATGATCCAATGTCCCATCATGGCGGCAGCAGCGCGCCAGGCGGCGGCGCGGTCGAGCGGCCCTCCGTAATACCGCGTCACATCTGACGCATAGAATGCCGCATAGGCGTCAAAGTCGGTTTCATGCCGAAACGCGCGCATCACCAGGCGTTCGGTTTCAATCACGGGAATGTGCACGGTCCAACTCTCGTTTCATTGTTCGCGCACTATAGCAATCCGGCACTTGACCCGAGCCGCCAGAATGCGTTTGATGGCTGCTACCACGCCCCCTGCCAACCGAGGTTACCTCCACATGCCTGTGATCGAGCGCATTGCCGACTACGCCGACGACCTTGTTGCCATCCGACGCGACATCCACGAGAACCCCGAGCTCGGCATGGAAGAGGTGCGCACCGCTGCCCTGGTGGCCGGTCTTCTCAATGAATGGGGCATTACGACTCACACCGGAATCGGTAAAACTGGGGTCGTCGGGGTGCTGGAAGGCAAAGCGCCCGGTCGCACCATCGGGTTGCGAGCCGATATGGACGCGTTGCCGATCCACGAACAGACCAATCTGCCATTCGCCTCCAAAAACCCCGGCGTCATGCACGCCTGTGGACACGACGCCCACACCACGATGCTGCTTGGCGCCGCGCGCTACCTCGCTGAAACGCGCGACTTCAACGGCAAGGCTGTCTTCATCTTTCAACCAGCTGAAGAGGGGCTTGGCGGCGCCAGGGCCATGCTTGCGGACAACCTGTTCGAGCAGTTCCCCTGCGACGAAATCTACGGCATGCACAACAAACCCAATGGCGAACCCGGAACGGTCGGTGTCAAGCCAGGCATCGCCATGGCTGGTGCGGATTTCTTCGACATAACCGTCAACGCCTCCGGTGCACACGCGGCCATGCCACATGTCTCTATCGATCCGATCGTGATAGCCACATCGCTGGTCCAACAACTTCAGAGTATCGTCAGCCGAAATGTCCCACCCAACAGCCCGCTGGTGCTATCCGTCACCCAGATTCACGCGGGCTCGGCATACAACGTGATCCCGTCACAGTGCACACTCTCCGGCACGATGCGCTACTTCGACACCGCACTCGCCAATACTGTGCGCCAGCGCATGCGTGACCTGTGCCGCGGCGCAGAACTGAGCTACGGCGTGCAGATCGATATCGACATTCGCGACATCTTCGATGTGTTGGTCAACGACGATGCCCTCTCTCACACGATGCTGGACGTAGCGGCTGAAATCGTCGGCGCAGACCAGGTCCAGGTGACGCCGGATGCGGTGACCGGCTCTGAGGATTTTGCCGACATGTTGCGCGCAGTGCCCGGAGCCTATTGCACCGTGGGCCACGAGGGCACGGTACCGCTGCACAACGACGGTTTCATCCTCGATGAAGGGATTCTGCCGGTGGGCGCCTCCATCTATGCGCGATTGATCGAGAAGCGTGGCACGCCAGCGGGTTAGCCACAGCGGAATCGGCTAACCCAATCAGACACGCCGTTCACACGGAGCGGGTGCCGCGGCAACTCGGGTACGTTGAACACCCCATGAATTCGCTGCCCGCGTGCCGACCACGCCTGGCTGTTCGCCGCACCATCTCGCTCTGACACACCGGGCACAACGTGTCATCCGGCGCGGCTTTGTGCTGACCTAGGGCTTCACCGCGGCATGCGAGTACCATCTTGATCAGCGCCTGGCCGTCCACAAGCTGAATCCCACTTTCTCGCGCAAACACCTTCGCGTCAGCAGTGAAGGGCCCGCTACACACAACAAAACCCTCATCAGCCCCTTTGGCCACAACGACACCGTAGAGCTCGCGCAGCGTCTTCACGCCGACTTTCGACTTGCGCCAGTGCTTGCATTGCACGAATGCTCGCGTGCCGTCTTTTTCCAACGTGACATCCACACCCCCATCGGGTCCACCCTGAGCAGCAGAGACCACGCGATAGCCGCGGCGCCGGAAGCACTCGCCCACCAGGTCCTCGAACTGTTCCCACGGCAACGCACGCACTGTGTTCAGCTCGCGCTGTTGCACACGTCGATGGCGTTGAACCAAGGTGCGAACAAAAGAAAGTGTCGCGATGATCAACAACAATCCGGCAAACACCTCTGCCATAGGTGCCAGGCCGAGACTAAAGGACTTGAACAACGCACTTTGCAATTCGATTTTTGGTAGCACATGCGCAAGAGCCGTGTAGGTAAAAATCGCCAGTGCCACCGACACCCACCAGGGTGATTCCAGCAATGCATCAATTGTCGATTCACGCCGTGGCATGGCATCACTCTCCTAGTAAGCAATCCAACACGGCATCGACCGGACAACAAAGAGATGAACCCACCAACGCGAATTCAGCGGACTGTATAGCCAAGGTTGATCAGCAAGGAGTGGTGCAAAGCTGTACTCCTCAGCCACCGAGTGCAGGCTCCTGTGTACCCATAAACCGGCAGCGCTACTGTAACGCACGTGCATCATACGTAGTGTCCGAGATGCCAGCTGACACAGTGGTCCGGTATGTTCGTCGCAATCCTACCGAGAAAGCACCATGAAACACTGGATCGTCATCGCCACACTTGCCTTGTTCACACTGACAGCATGTTCGGACTCGGATCCTGTCGCGAACACAGACGATGGCGGCTCCAACAGTGACAGCGAGACCATCGGTGATACCGACAACGAATCAGGAGACACCACCGGAAACGCCGATCAGGACCAAGGCGAAGACACCGATCCACCACCGCCGCCGTCGGAAACCGCCGCCCGCTACCGCATCACATTCAACGCGACATGGAGCGCGCAGACCCACCCACTCGACTTTCCGGGCAACCCCCACTTCTCCGGTCTGGTTGGCGCCGTGCACAACGAGCAAGTTCAATTCTGGAACGCCGGCCAACTGGCAACAGATGGTATCGAGTTGATGGCTGAGACCGGCAACAAAACGACTCTGCTGACCGAAGTGGATACCGCCATTGCCAACGGCTACGCCAGCAGTGCGATATCGGGCGCAGGCATCGCCAACTCCCCGGGATCGGTCAGCGTCGAGGTCGAGGTTACGGTCAATTACCCTGAAGTAACGCTGGTCACGATGGTTGCACCAAGTCCCGACTGGTTTGTCGGCGTACACAACGTCTCATTGCTGCAGGAGGGCGTTTTCGTCTCTGGTCGCACCGTGGATCTGGCCGTGTACGACGCCGGAACGGACAGTGGCACCCGCTACACGTCGGGCGACATCGACACCGCGGGTCCGGAGCCGATCAGTCTGCTGACCAGCCAACCCGGAGACTCACCATTCACAAACGGACTGCCAATTGTTGGCCAATTGGTCTTTGAGAGGCTCTAGCCAGCAGGTTGATGTGCGCTCGTGCGTTGCCGCACGACTAGGGCAGTCGCGCGCTGCCATGCCACACAGCGGTGCAAGCAACCGCTGCCAGACGCAACCGTCTACGCGGCAAACTTGAAGTCCGAAAAGTCGGACATCAACGTGCTCTTGACCAGCTCTTGTGGCTTGTGGATGTGATATCCCTGCGCGAAATCGACTCCCATCTCCTCGAGCAGGTCGAGTGACGCCTGGTTCTCGACAAACTCCGCCACAGTGAGTTTGCCCATGGCTTTTCCAACCCGGTCAATCGCCCTGATGAATTCCCGGTGCGCATGGTTTGTCTCGAGATCGCGCACGAACATGCCATCAATCTTTATGTAGTCCACCGGAAGGCTCTCAAGGTAGCCGAACGACGAGAATCCGCTGCCGAAATCATCCAGCGCAAGCTTGAATCCCATGTCGTGCAACTGGATCAGAAAATCGCGCGCGTTCTTGCCCACTGCAGCGGTCTCGGTAATCTCGAGACACACCCTGCTGCTTGGCGTGTTGTATTTCCCGGAGATGCTCTCGATGAAGCTCAGCACCTCGGCATCCCCGATCGAGCGCCCCGAGAGGTTGATGTTCACCAAGCAGTCATTCTGCGCCCCGAGCTGACCTTGGCGTAGCCACTTGAAGGTGTTCTCGATAACAAACTTGTCAATTCGAGGTGCAAGAGAGAAGCGCTCGGCGATGTCGAGAAACATGCC
>CALDHJ010000441.1 GCA_937941555.1 uncultured Granulosicoccaceae bacterium
TGAAAAGCGCCATGACGTGCGCCATCGCCGATGCCGGCTGGGGATCGCCGTGGCTGCTCTGCACTACCAGCACCAGTGCCCTCGCCGGATCGATGACCCAGGCTTGTCCGTGGATACCGATGCCGAACAGAAAGGGTTGCGATTCGGCATTCCAGTAGCAGAAGTGTCGGTAGCTGATCGACTCGCCCGGAAATTTGTCGTGGAAGTTTCCGGTCGTGAAGGCATTGTGGCTGCCACCGCCGAGCGTGTTGGCCACCCAGTGTTCGGGCAGAACCTGGCGTGTGCCGACCGCGCCGCCCTCGGCGACCAGGACACCGAGCCGCGCAAGATCGCGTGCCGTGGTGCACAGTCCCCCGGCTGCGCGCGCTGCGCCCAGCCTGTCGACGGTGATGTAGGCGTCGTCCGCCGCGCCCATCGGTTGCCACAGCAGTTCGCTGAGCAAATCACTGTAGCGCGCGCCCGCGATGCGTTCGAGCGCCCAGCCCATCATGTCGGTGTTGGGCGACACGTAGTGGAAGTGCTTGCCGTGGGTCCCGCCATCGGATTGCAGGCTCGGGAAAAACTGCCGCAGGTCAGACGGCCTGTCAGCGGCGTCGATCGGGTTCCAGCCTTGCGCTTTTCGGTAGGCGATGATGGCGCCGCCGGTCGCGAGATAGTCCTCGTCGAAATCGATGCTGACCTGCATGTCGAGCGCGTGCTGCAGGGTGGCTCCCGCCCACGCACTGTGGCGCAATTCCGGCAGTACCTCTGTGATGGGTGTGTCGACCGCGGTGTTCGTCTCGGCGAGCACGGCACCCGCCAGCAAGCCGAGCACGGATTTCGACACCGACATCAGGATATGCGGAACATGCGGTGACTGGCCGTCGGCGTACCAGTCGAGCCGCATGCGGTCGCCGTGCAGCAGCACCACGGAATCCACTGCCATGCGCTCGGCCCACTCACGGCCGGTCGTGTGGGTGCCGGTCGCATCCACAAACGGCAGACTGTCGAAGGCCTCGGTGTCGATCTGCAAGGGCCGCTCCCCGTCTCTGGGCGCCAGTACGGGAGCCGACGGCACAATCTCGCGCACGTGGTTGAAGGCCCAGCGGCAGGCGGGTGCCTGGCGCCAGTTGCCAAGGTGGACTTGATCCGCCGGGTGCGGCGGGCTGCCGGTCATCAGTGCCATGTCGTGTTCTCTCTTGGTTTGCCGGAGCCTGGCATCACGTGGCTGACACGCCGTGCGTGTGCTGGCCCATAATAGGGCACCCCTCCGTGGAATTTCCCAACGTGTCTGAGGACGTGGACGTCTCCGATGCCCTGTTGCTGGCCAAGCCAGCCTTCATGGACGTGCGTGCACCCGTGGAATTCCAGCGCGGCGCTGTGCCCGGGGCGGTCAACCTTCCGATTCTGAACGATGCGCAGCGCGACGAGATCGGGACGGTCTACGCCGAGGCCGGACAGGACGCTGCAATCGCCCGCGGTCTCGAGCTCGCAACCCCCTCTGTACGTGAGGCGCGCCTGGCTCGCTGGCGTGAACACGTCGATACCCACCCGGACGGATATCTCTACTGCTTTCGCGGCGGATTGCGTTCGCGCACAACCCAGCAGTGGCTGCGCGAAAGCGGTGTGCACTACCCGTTGGTGCGAGGCGGCTACAAGGCGCTTCGCTCGCACTTTCTGCACACGATCGAAACTCTTTCGGCGTCAACGGCCTTGATTGTCGTCTCCGGCGCAACCGGCAGCGGCAAGACCGAGCTGATCCATGCCTGGCCGCGCTCGCTCGACCTCGAGGGGCGCGCCAACCACCGTGGCAGCGCGTTTGGCGGCACCTTCTCGCCGCAACCAAGCCAGATCGACTTCGAGAATCAGCTTGCACTCGACTGGATGACCCTGGCCGCCGAACGCGACGCGCCGGTGGTGGTCGAATCCGAGTCTCAACTGATTGGCCGGATGTTCGTGCCCCAAGCCCTGCAAGACGCGATGCAACGCGCGCAAACGGTGCAGCTCGACGCCCCGCTCGGTGAACGCATCGCCCGCCTGCGCGCTGACTATGTCGACCATGCGCTCGGTCATTTTCGCGCCCAACCCGAAGCCGACGATCCCTGGACACGACTCACGACGCACGTCGTCGACAACCTGAAACGCATCCAACGGCGACTGGGCGGAGAGACGACGTCACGCCTGGTGGCGGCAACACCCCACGCCGTGGCCGCCCTGCGGCGCGACGGCGACACGCAAGGTTTCGACGCCATCATTCAGACCTTGCTCGTGGACTATTACGACAAGCTCTACCAACACAAGGCGGACATTCGTGCGGAGAGCGTGGTCTTCACCGGCGGCCACGACGAGGTGTTGGGTTGGCTCGCGGACAACGCGGCATGAACGCCCACGATCTGGTGCTGCTCGGTGGCGGGCACGCGCACGTGTTGGCGATACGCGACTTCGCGATGCGCCCGATTCCCGGTGTCCGCATCACCCTGATATCTGAACAGACGCTGACGCCCTATTCCGGCATGTTGCCCGGGTACATTGCCGGCCACTACGGCTTCAGCGAAACCCACATCGACCTGAATCAACTGTGCCAGCGCTGCGGTGTGCGGTGGATACCGGCGCGCGCAAACGGACTCGACCTCGCGGCACAACGCGTGCTGCTCGACGACAGCGCGCCAGTGAGCTTCGACTGGTTGTCGTTGGATACAGGTTCACGGCCCGACACCTCGACAGTTGGCGCAGCACAATACGCCGTCGGGGTGAAACCGGTCAGCGGTTTCGCGGCGCGTTGGGAACACCTGCTCGAACAGGTTCACCACCACGACGGCGCGCCGCTCTCGGTTGGTATCGTCGGCGCCGGTGCGGGTGGTGTGGAGTTGTCGCTCGCCATCGCGCACCGGCTACGCGACGTCAACGGCCTGCAACTCCATTTGATTTTTCCAGGCGACGCACCGCTCGACGACTACCCGCCCCGCGTTGTGGCGGCCGTGGAGAGTGCGTTGAGACAACACCGTGTGAGGCTGCACCCCGGCTTTCGCGTCGATCGGGTTCACGCGGACGCCGTTGAAGACAACGCCGGGCGCCGCGTGGACCTGGACCACACGCTCTGGTGCACCGCCGCGTCGGCACCCGCGTGGCCAGGCGAGGCGGGTCTCACCACCGACGCGCGCGGCTTCGTCACTGTCGATGCGTACCTGCGCAGCGTCTCGCACCCGAGTGTGTTCGCAGCCGGCGACATCGCCCACATGCCCTTCGATCCGCGGCCCAAGGCCGGTGTCTACGCGGTGCGGCAGGCGCCCTGGCTCACCGACAACCTGCGGCGTGCGGCAACCGGTCAGCCACTGAAACCGATTCGGTTGCAACGGCAATTTCTCTCATTGCTCTCGCTCGGCTCGAAACGCGCCGTTGGCACGCGACACGGGTTGAGCCTCGAAGGTAAAACGGTTTGGTGGCTCAAGGACCGCATCGATC
>CALDHJ010000442.1 GCA_937941555.1 uncultured Granulosicoccaceae bacterium
CACACGGATCCACGCCGCCTGCACAGCACACCCGATGATGGTGGCCGGCAGCGGACGTGCGTGCACCCGTGTCATGGAGACACTGGGCGACATCGCCCTGGCCAAAACCGGCGCCGAGGGCGTCTTCGCCGGTAGCGTACCCTCACTCGGACTGGGCTTCGCCTTGAAGATCGACGACGGTGCGCGCCGCGCAAGCGAAGTCGCCTTGAGCGCAGTGCTCGATGCCTTGGGCTTGTTGAGCGACGCGCAACGCACCGCACTCGCGCCAACCCTGACACCCGATGTGGTCAACTCCCGCGGCCAAACGGTCGGCACGCTGCGCGCCCCGGGCGAGCTGGTGGCCAGCTTGCGAACAGGGGGAGCTCGCACATGACCCTCACCGTTTGGCTCGGCTTCGCGCTCGCCTGCATCGTGATCCAGATCATCCCAGGGCCCACCGTCCTGACGGTCGTGGCCTGGTCGATTGCACACGGTCGCCGTCTCGCGCTGCCGTTGGCGATGGCCGTGGCGGCTGGCGACGCAACCGCCTTGGTGCTCTCGCTCTTCGGCCTCGGTCTGTTGCTCGAAACCTCGGCGACTGCCTTCACGGTGGTCAAGTTGCTGGGCGCGGCCTACCTGATCTGGCTCGGCATCAGCATGATCCGACACGGCCTCACTGCGCGCTTGCCGGCCGCCACCGACGCGCCGTTGCGTCGTATGGTATTTCACACTTGGCTGGTGACCACCCTCAATCCCAAAGGCATCACCTTTTTCCTCGCTTTCATGCCGCAATTCGTCGACCCGAGCCAGCCCGCAGCACCGCAGCTCGCGCTGCTCGGCACGACATTCGTGGTGCTGGCCGCCTTCAACGCCGCGGCCTACGCGCTCCTTGCCGCGCACGCGCGACGCTGGATCGATTCACCGGTACGCCGCCGTCCCCTTGCACTCGGTGGCGGCGGGTTGCTGTGCGGCGCCGGGCTCTGGACTCTGTTGGCGCGCTGACATGGCACTGCGCAGCGCCACAGACGAGTGGGCCGACCTGCACAAGGCACTGGGTGTCGAGCTAACCGCGGGCGACTTGGAAGTGGTGTCACCCATCGACGGCACAACCCTCGGCGCCGTGCCCGAGCGCGTGAAGGAGGACTCGCAGGCACTGCAACTATGGGCTGGTCTGGGCGCAATCAAGCGGCAACGCGCCCTCGCCCTGTTTGCGGCCATGCTGCAGTCTCACCGCGTCCACCTGGCACACGCACTATGTCTCGAGTCGGGTGTGCCGATACGCCAGTGTGAACACACGCTCTCGGCTGGCATTGCCCACCTCGAAACTGTCGCCGCAACACTGCGGTTACCCGCAGAAGTACACAACTCAGCTCGTTGGGTACCCATCGGGCAAGCCGTCGTAGGCCACAGTGAGCAGCACAGCCTCGGCGACGACTTCGCCGCCCTCGCCAGCGCACTCTATTGCGGCTGCACCGTGATCTGGGAGGCGCCGACCGGTCGACAGCTGCTGGCTCACCTGATTTTACATCTCTGGCACCTTGCGCAGGCAAGCAACGACGCGGCTGCGCCGGCGCTGTCCGTAAGGGCAAGCTCGCAACCCGTAACCGAGCGCCAACCCAACCGCGTTTGGATCGCGGCATCCGCACCGGTAGAGCACGCGATCGAGGCCATCAGCAACGGCGTGCACTGGCACAACGGAAACGGTATCGACAGCGCGCACCACGTGCTGGTGGACCACTCACTGCACAGAGAGATGGAACAGCGGCTGGCCGACGCCCTGCAGCACACAGTGCGTACCGACCCGCGTGATCCTGCTTGCCAACGTGCCCCTATCGGGCCGGTGCCGACGATACGCAGCATCGACGAGCACAGCGCACCACCGCAACCCGACGACATCTGGCCAGACCTCGTGCTGCAACCGATCAGCGACCTGCCCCCGGCGCAGACCGCGCTCAACAGCACGAGTCTGTTCAGCTGCGACCAGCGCGACATCGATCAGGTGCTCGGTGCCGATGGCGACAGCAGCACACGCGTGTGCATCAACACCGTACCGTCAAGCGGGGCGACACTCTCACCTTCGGCCTGGTGGCCGTGGCTGCGCCCGCAACACCTCAGCGTCGAGGTCGACACACCGTGAGCCGAGACACACTGCGCCGCCTTGCGCGCACACCACGAATACGCAACGCCGTGCTGGCCGCCGTCGCCGGGGTGATCATACTGCTGTTGGCCCAATCGCGGTGGCTCGACGACACCAGCACCGGCCACATCGATAACGCACTGCAGCGTGCGCTGGTCGCCTTTGCGGTTGCCCGTGCGATGAACGGTGTGGTGTCGGTCGCGCAGGGAACCGAATTCGCACTCGAGCCTGCGGGCATCGGGGTCAATTTTGCGCCTGGGCAGGTGCTCGACCCGATCAACGACATGGTCGAACGCTTCGCCTGGGTCATGCTGGCCGCAAGCAGCTCTCTCGGCGTGCAAAAAGCCCTGCTCGGCATGAGCGCGTGGTGGCTCACGAACGCCTTGCTCGCCATCGCAATCGCTGTATCCGTGATCGGTTTTCTGCGCGGCTGGTGGCAGCACGCCCGCTTTCGATTGTGGGCCAGCCGG
The DNA here is from genome assembly GCA_937941555.1 of uncultured Granulosicoccaceae bacterium. GTDB lineage: Bacteria > Pseudomonadota > Gammaproteobacteria > CALCKW01 > CALCKW01 > CALCKW01. The sequence goes on from CALDHJ010000442.1 coordinate 2,587, forward strand.
GCTTTGATGGTGGTGCTGGTCTTGCGTTTTGCAGTGCCGCTGACGGTGTTGCTCGGCGAACTGACCTATCAGCAGTTTCTCGAACCGCAGTACACCACCGCGCAGCAGGAACTCGAAGACACACGTGACCGCATCGGCGCCATCACCGACGCGGTTCAGGGCGACGCCGGCGAAGGTGGCGTTCTCTCCACCCTCACCAACGCCGCCCGCAGCCTCGGCAACTGGCAGGAGAGCGTGGCCGCCTACGAGCAGGCCGCGTCCGATGCCGCAGAGAGCTCTCTGCAACTGATCGTGGTGTTCTTGCTGCAATCAGTCGTGCTGCCGCTGCTGTTCCTGTGGGCACTCACCGGCTTTTGCCGCGCGCTATTGCGCAGTTGAGATCAATCAACGCCCAACCGACCACGGGACACGGCTTGGCGTATGCCGTCGACCACCGCGTCCACGATCGCGGAGCGTTGACCCGTCTTGCGGCTGACCAATCCCAGTTGCCGCACCGGCGCATCGGGTCCGAGAGGCAGACGACACACGGGCAAGGGCTGCACAGTGTCGACGCACTGCCGCGGCACGATGGACACGCCGCCCGTGCTCAGCACCAGTTGCGCGGTCGCTTGCAGCTCTTCAACGATCATGCGCTCCTGCACGGCGATGCCGCGCTGCTGTAGCCACGCTTCGATCAGTTCACCGACAATCGCATCGCGCGCAAACCGAATGAAGGGGCGCTCACGCAACAGGGTTTCGACGGATTCGTGCGCGCAATCGAGGGGGGCGATCAGCTCGAGCGGTTCGTCCGCCACGGCGTGCCATTGAATGCCCAGGTCGAGCACGCGTTGGCGCGATACCAACGCGAGGTCCAATCGACCCTGCAGCACCTCGGTCATCAGCTTGTGCGACAGGCCGGAGACGATATTGAGCTGCAGCTGCGGTGCGGCGTCGGCGAGCAGGCGGACCGCGAGCGGCACCAGTGCGACCAACCCGGTCGGCACCGAACCGAGTCGGCAGGTACCGGCCAACTCCCCCTGGCCCTGCGCTGCGGGCCGCAAGGCGTCGTAGCCGGCCACGACACTGCGCGCACGCGCTACCAGCTCGCGCCCGGCCGGCGTCAGCACCGGTCGACCGCGGCGATCGAACAAGGCGACACCCCACTCCGATTCGAGCGCCCGCATCTGTTGGCTGACCGCCGCTTGCGTCACCGATACCACCTCTGCGGCGGCACTGAAGGTGCCGTGGTCGTGCACCGCGATCAGGGTTTTCAGTTGGCGAATCGACACGGTACGGCGCGTCTCCAGCGCGTTCGAACTAAAGATTCACTTACATTTGTCGGCACAATCAGCCTCAATTGTGGCTTCTGAGCGGATCTGTATAACTTCTACTTATGTTTTGGTCAACAAAGTCTTGAACCGCCAGCTCAGGCGGGGGGCTATGATCGTCTGATGAACGCGGACGCCCTAATGTCGACACCCTCTGAAATGCGCGTCACCGTCGCACGCGGTGACGCGAGCAACCCGAGCGAGATGGAATTCACCGTGCCGGTCGAAGCCAATCAGACCGTGCTGGACGTCGTGACCTGGATCCAGCAACACGCCGACCCGACGCTGAGTTATCGCTTCGCCTGCCGCGTCGGCATGTGCGGCAGCTGCGCCATGATGGTCAACGGCGAACCGCGATGGACCTGCCGCACCCATGTCAGCCGCGTGCTCGACGGCGACCGCCTCGTGCTCGCACCCCTGCGCAACCTGCCGGTGATCAAGGACCTCGTGGTCGACATGAACCCCTTCTTCGACGCCTGGCAACGCGCGGACGCAGTACACCGGCCGAGCCGGGCCCGCGCCGACGGTGTCGCCGCGGTAAACCCCGAGAGCAGACCGCGCATCGCGGCCGACGCCGCGATCGAATGCATCAACTGCGCAGTCTGTTACGCCGCCTGCGACACCGTTGCTGGCAACCCCGACTACCTCGGCCCAGCCGCGCTGCAACGCGCCTGGACGCTGATCAACGACGAACGCCACAGCGACCCAGCCGCCACCCTCGACGCCGTCACCGGCACCGACGGTTGCCTCAATTGCCACAGCATCGGCAGCTGCAGCCACTACTGCCCGGTCGAACTGCGACCACTCGATGCCATCGCGGGCCTCAAACGCCAAGTGGTGCGCCGCGCACTCGGCAAGCGGCTGCCCTGTGATTGATACGCGGCTGTACCTCGCCCAGCGGATCAGCGCCCTGATCATGGTGCCGCTGGTGATCGGCCACCTCGCGGTCATGCTGTACGCCGTGCAGGGCGGCCTGACCGCAGCGGAGATCCTGCCCCGCACGCGTGGTAGCGTGTTCTGGTTCGGCTTCTACGGCGTCTTTGTGCTGGCGGTGTCAGTCCACGCGGCGATCGGCCTCTCGAGCGTCGCGCGCGAGTGGCTCAACTGGACGGGCACACGTCTGCGCGCATTTGCGGTGCTCTGTTGCCTTGCACTGGCCGTGCTCGGCATGCGAGCGGTCCTGGCGGTGACAGGCTTGTGATGATGAACACCCCTCGACACGCCCTGCACTGGGCCCACCTGTTACACCGCGTCTCCGGCATCGCCCTCGCCCTCTTTCTGCCCGTGCACTTCTACTTGCTGTCTCTCGCCCTGACAGACCCCGATGCCTTCTCGAGCGTGATTGCTTTCACCGACCAACCACTGGTCAAGGTCGCTGAGGGCGGACTCGTCTTCCTGCTGTGCGCCCACCTGTTCGGCGGCCTACGGCTGATGGCACTCGAATCCCTCAGCTGGACGGCAACGCAGAAAACCCTTGCCGCCGCCGGCATCGCCGGGTCGGCGCTCGTGGCGCTGCTGTTTTTTCTGCAGGTGGCCCGCGCATGACTACCGTCGACCGACACGACACCGACATTCTGATCATCGGCAGCGGTGGCGCCGGGCTCTTCGCAGCCCTGCACGCGCAACAGTCCGCCTCACCCGGCACGCGCATCACCATCGCGGTCAAGGGCCTGCTCGGCAAGTGCGGCTGCACACGGATGGTGCAGGGCGGCTACAACGTGTCGCTCGGGCCCGGCGACAGTGTCGAGCGCCACTTCATGGACACCGTGCGCGGAGGCAAGTGGTTGCCCGACCAGGACATGGCCTGGCGTTTGTGTGAACAGGCTGTGGTGCGCGTGCGCGAGCTCGAGAACGAAGTCGGCTGTTTCTTCGACCGCAACCCCGACGGCAGCCTGCACCACAAGGCTTTCGCCGGACAGACCGCCGATCGCACCGTCCACAAGGGCGACCTGACCGGCATCGAGATCATCAGCCGCCTGATGGAACAGGTCATGTCGCGCCCGATCGAGCGACTCGAAGAGCACCGCGCCATCGCCCTGATCCCGAACAAAGCTGGCGATGCGCTCGCCGGGGCGCTGTTCATCGACATGCGCACTGGCGGCTTTCGCCTTGTGCGCGCGAAGGCAGTGCTGATGGCGACAGGCGGTGGGCCAACCTTGTATAAATACAACACCCCGTCCGGGGACAAGAGTCTCGACGGCCTCGCGATGGCACTGCGTGTCGGGCTACCGCTGCGCGACATGGAGATGGTGCAGTTTCACCCCACCGGGTTGCTCGCCGGGCCGCACACGCGCATGACCGGCACCGTGCTCGAAGAAGGCCTGCGCGGTGCGGGCGGTCACCTGCTGAACCACCACAATCACCGGTTCATGTACGACTACGATGACCGCGGTGAACGCGCCACACGCGATGTCGTGAGCCGCGGCATCTACGCCGAGATGCTCAAGAACAACCACCCCGATCAAGAAGGGGTGTTCATCCGCATGAGCCACCTCGGTCCTGACAAGGTCGCAACCCAATTCAAGGGTATGGTCAAGCGCTGTGCCGATTGCGGCTTCGACCTCGCCAGCGGCCTTGTCGAGGTGGTGCCCACAGCGCACTACCTGATGGGCGGCGTGGTAGTCGATGTCGACACCCGCACAGCGCTCGACGGCTTGTACGTCGCGGGCGAAGACGCCGGCGGCGCGCACGGCTCCAACCGCCTCGGCGGCAACGGGGTTGCCAATTCCACCGTCTACGGCGGCATTGCCGGCGATGTGATGGCTGCTGACATCCGCGCGCGCCCGGCCCTGCACGACCCCGACACCGCCGTGCTCGAGCGTGAAATCGCACGCGCTCTCGCCCCGTTTTCCAAGCCCGCCGAATCGGCCGCACCGCTGCGCCAACGGCTGCAAGACCTGATGTGGGACGAGGTCGGAGTCATCCGTAACGCCGCCGGGATCCGCCGTGGGCTCGAGGGCCTCACGAGTATCGACGCAGCGCTGGCCGCGACCGGTGTCGCCGACGGCAACCGCGCGTTCAACCTCAGCTGGCACGATTGGCTCAACCTCCAGTCGCTGAACGAAGTCGGCCAGGCCATCGCCCATGCGGCACTCGCGCGCGAGAATTCCCGAGGTGCACACTACCGCGACGACTTCCCCGACGAAGGCGATCTAGACGCTTCCTACTTCACCGTGGTGCGCCGTGATGGCAAGACACTGGCAGTCAGCCGGGAACCGGTGAATTTCAGCATCGTGCGCCCGGGTGAGAGCATCCTGCCCGACGGCGAACCCGACACCCTGGTGGCGCAACCATGATCCCGATCGAACTGATTCAGACCACCGCAGCCGATCTCATGGCCAAAGCCGCGATCGAGATCCCCGACGACTACCACGCCGGCTTGAAGCAGGCGGCAAAGACCGAAACCGGACCGCTCGCCAACTACGTGCTCAACGCCATGCTCGACAACTACGCAGCGGCCAAGCTCGACCGTTGCGCCATGTGTGGCGATACCGGCACGCCGCGTTGGTACATCAAGATGGGCAACGAGGCGCGCGTTGAAGGCGGGCCGGTCGCGCTCGAAGCGGCCCTGCGCCGCGCCACCGCCAGCGCCACCACCGACATCCCGCTGCGGCCCAACCGTGTCCACCCGCTGTGGCGCACCGACCACAACAACAACGTCGGCATCGGCGCACCCGAAATAGAATACGCCTTCGAACCCGAGGGCGACTGGCTCGACCTCATCACCGTGCACAAGGGCGGCCTCTTCGGCACCGACTACCGCATGCTCTTTCCGTCCGACGGAATTGAAGGCATCAAGCGCTTCTACCTCGACAGCCTGGTCGCGTTTGGCAAGCGTGGCCTCGCCTGCCAGCCCGCTATCATCGGCATCGGGCTCGGCGGCTGCAAGGACACCTGCATGGTGCTCGGCAAGCGCGCAGCCTGCCTGCGTACCGTCGGGGACGTGAACCCCGACCCCAAAATCGCCGAGCTCGAAGCCGAGTTCAAGGAACTCGGCAATTCGATCGGCATGGGCGCGATGGGTTTTGTCGGCAAGAACATGGTGGTCGATTGCCACATTGAAGCGGGCTACTGCCACACCGGTGGCATGCAGATGAGCGTGCACGCCTTTTGTTTGTCCTCACGGCGCGCGGTCGCGCGCCTCTTCCCGGACGGCCGCGTCGAGTACCGCACCGACCCGGACTGGTTCACCGACTACCAACGGCGGGAGACAGTGGAATGGACGGGATAGCCAAGCCGCGCGAGGTGCGCCTTAGCACTACGCCCACACCCGAGACGCTTGCGGCCCTGCAGCTCGGGGATATCGTCACCCTCGACGGGCTGATCTACACCGCGCGCGAAGGCGTCTACATGCGCGCACTCGAAGACGGCGCCAACATTCCGATGGAGCTGCCCGCCGAGAGCGCCGCGAACTTCCACTGCTCACCCGCCGCCACCATTCGCGACGACGGCAGTTTCGACATGGGCGCTGTGACTGCCACCGCGTCTTTCCGCTTTGCAAAGTGGCTGCCCGAGTGGTTTGACAAGTCCGGCGCCAAGCTGATCATCGGCAAGGGCGGCATGTCGTCGAAAGACTACAAAGACTATTTCGTGCCGAACGGTGCGGTCTATCTCTCGACCGTCGGCTACGGCACCGGCGCCTTGCTCGGGCGCGGTATCGAGAAAGTCGAAGCCGTGCACTGGCACGCCGAACTCGGCCTCGCGCAGGCCATGTGGGTGATCAGAGCCTGCAACATGGGGCCCTTTATCGTCGCCTCCGACCTCGCGGGCAACTGCCTGTTCGAGCGCGAGAACGCGAAGATCAGCGCGGGGCTCGACGCCGTCTACGAAGGCACTCGCCCGGCCGTACTGAAGCGCTTCGGCGAGACTGACGACCGATCCGACGAGCTGATCTGACACCAATACACCACCATGGCCATTCCTGATCCCACCCAACCCACTCGCGTTGCCGACAGCCTGATGCAGGTGCTCGCGGCGAGTGGCGTCACGCGCCTCTTCGCCCTCTCGGGCAACCAGATCATGCCGCTCTTCGATGCGTGCCTCGAGACCGACATCGAGATCGTGCACACCCGCCACGAGGCGGCCTGTGTCTACATGGCCGAAGCGCACGCACAGCTGACCGGTGAACTCGGGGTGGCACT
>CALDHJ010000443.1 GCA_937941555.1 uncultured Granulosicoccaceae bacterium
GCATCGACCATCGCCGCTCCGTGTGACGGACCAGTGGACCGGCTCCCACAATTAGAGCATGGCGACGTGCTTGTGGGAGCGTGTCCGTGACGCGCGATTCGTTTTCGGTTCAGCCGGCGGGCAAATTCAGCTTGGCGAGTATCGACGGGATCTGTTTCTTCAGCTTGAAAAAGCCTTTTGCGCTGTGTGGCCAGACGACGCGGTCGTGCGGGCGGCTGATGCGGGTGACGCAGGTGCCAGCGTCTTCGATGGCGGCGAGCACGGGTTGCAGGCGGTCGTGCACCCAACCGACGGGTGGTCTCGCAACGGCGACGACATCGAGTTGTTCGGTTGCAATCCACTCGCGTATAGCGGCTTCCCAGTGGCTGTTGGCGTCAGAGTTGGTGTGGACGCCGAAGGCCGTGGCTGCGCGTTCGCTCGCGTCGATCAACGCCATCCGGGTGAAATCGGCTGCGGATTCGGAAAGGGCCTCGACGGCGCGTTGGCAGGGGTTGGTCAGCGTCAGCACGCTACACGGAGTTGATGGCAGCGTAAGGGATTCGGCCTGGCAATCGCTTTCCACGATCAGCACGCCGAGGCGGCAGGGTGAAGCCAGCGTTGCATCGGCTTCGATCGCCGGAGCGACTACTGGTGGCAGCGGGGATTCCTCTAGTGGTGACGCGTCGCTGGCAAGCCCCGGTGTGCGAGGGAAACGGCCATTGGTGAACGTGGCGATGTTGTCGCTGCGCGCCGCGTAGACCTTGCCCGTTGTATGCAAGCCCGCCACCCAGCGCCAGGAGCAGGTGTTCGAGGCAGGGTCGCCGTCGAGCAGGTGGGTGAGGAAAAAATCCGCACCGAGTGTCCAGGGCAATTCAAGGGTGAAAATCCAGATGCTCGCAAACCACATGCGCGCGTGGTTGTGCAGGTAGCCGGTGGCTGTGAGTTCATGCGCCCAGTGGTCGAAGCAGGCGATGCCGGTTTCACCGCGCCGCGCAGTGTCGAGGCGCCGCTGCAACGGGGTGTCGCTTTGGGCGTGCACCCATGCAGCGTCGCGCTCTGTGCAATAGCGTGTCCAGAGGGACGGACGGTGCTCGAGGTGGCCGCGGAAGTATCCGCGCCAGAACACCTCCTGCACAAACGCAGTGGCGCTTGCCGGGGTGTGCTCGGCGAGCACTGCGGTTAGCACGTCGTCTTCGAGCAGGCACCGGTGGCGCAACCACGGCGACAGAGTGGAGACGTTTTTGTGATTGCCTTGTCCACTATCCGTGTTGCGGTCTCGCGCATAGTCGGCGCCAGCGTGCGCAACGAAGCGGGCAAGCTGTGCGTCAGCGGCGTCACGGCTGGCGTCAGTGTGGATCACACGGCCCCCGATACGGCAAGTGAAGCGATGTCGGCGTCGCTGTAGCCGAGCTCGCGCAAGATGGGATCGGTATCGGCGCCGAGCTCAGGTGGCGGAGTGTCCGTTGTGGGGGAGACGCCGTCGACCGTGATCCCGGTGCGGGCGAGCCGTATTGCCGGGCGACCGGGCACGGTGTCGGCGTACTTGCCGATCAAGCCCCGATTTGCCACCTGCGGATGTGCCAGCACCTCCGGGATAGACAAGACCGGCCCCGCTGGCACGCCGGCGGCGTTCATCGTTGCGACCCAGTGCGTTGTGTCGCGGCTGATCAGCGCGGATTCGATCTCCGCGGCGAGGGCATCGCGGTTGTCGAGTCGCGCCTGACGTACGGCAAAGCGCGCGTCAGAGGCCAGCTGTGGTCGATCGATCACGCGGCACACGGCTTCGAACTGTTCCTGTTTATTGGCAGCGATATTGATCAGGCCGTCGGCGGTCTTGAATGCGCCTGACGGGCTGGCGGTGAAGTTGGCGTTGCCGAGGGCGCGTGGCGCTTGCCCGGCAACGAGGTAGTTGGACACCGCCCAACCCATGGTTGCCAGCACCGATTCGAGCATCGACACGTCGAGAAAAGCGCCACGCTGCTCTGGCGGCTTGGCGAGCGCTGCGCTGATGGCAAAGGCGGCGGTCAGTCCACCGACCGTGTCGCCGAGCGGGTAGCCCACGCGCAGCGGAGCCGATTCGTGATCGCCGGTGATGCTCATGACTCCGGACATGCCCTGAACGATCTGGTCGTAGGCCGGCGCATCGCGCAGCGGACCATCCTGGCCGAAGCCCGAGATAGCGCAATAGATCAGCTGCGGGTTGTGCGCGGTCAAGGCGTCGTAGCCAAGCCCGAGGCGGTCCATCACGCCCGGCCGGAAGTTCTCGACCAGGACATCCGCTCGCGCCACCAGCTTGTGCAAGACGGCTTGCGCTTGCGGGGATTTGAGGTTCAGTGTGATCGAGCGCTTGCCGGTGTTCTGTGCGAGAAAGGACACGCCCATCAGGGCGTCGTTGCGCTCTGGGTCGGCACCGAGCTCGCGTGCGAGGTCGCCGCTGCCCGGCATCTCGACCTTGATCACGTCGGCACCGAGCATCGCGAGCTGGTGGCAGCAAAAGGGTCCGGCGAGCACGTTGGTGAGGTCGAGTACCGTTACAC
>CALDHJ010000444.1 GCA_937941555.1 uncultured Granulosicoccaceae bacterium
CCCTTGGATGAACCGATCGTGGGAGACATAGAGCAGATCGGCAACCTTGCGAATATAGAAGTCCTCGTAGCGGTCGACAGACCCGTCTGCGAGTGCAACCTCCCACAACATATCCACGACCTTACCGCGCTCGTCGGTGTCCAACTGATCCACCAAAACACGGCTGAAATCGACCAGCGATACCGCGTGATCAACCGCCACATCTGCGTCTTCGATCAGTGACGACAATTCGCTTTCGGACAACGCAAAGCGCGATTTCACCAGGCTTGTAATCGTGTCCCGTTCGACTGCCGAGATATCCGCATCGCTGCGACTGATTTCAATCATCAGTGCAGCGGTTGCGCGCCGCACGGCGTGATCGGTATCGAGACTGTCCTGACCAGCGGGCGGGCTCTGCCACCACTGTGCGAGTTTGTTGAGCATGGTCTCCACTGAACGCGCCGGTTTTCGGCGTCAGGCCCGGCTGGCGGGCCGATTGTCAACAGGCGCGGCACGCTCGCTAGCGCGAGCCGTCTGTACCCCGAGTACGCCGGTAGAGCTGATCGGACAACAGTCGCAAACCGAACCAGCCAATAGCCACACCGACGCTTAGTGCGCCAACAGAGGCGCCGCTAACGGGCTCTGAAGCCGCTCCAAATGCAGTGAAAGAACTGCAGGATAAAATGACCGAGGTCGAGTACCGCCAGCGCATGCGCAGTGCCCTGTTCGCAGGAGTGAATAATGTACGACGCGTGTCCCCTCAGTGCAACCGGCAAAGTACCAGATGGCTACTTTGCGACAAGTCCAAATCGATCAGTGCAGGCGCCGAAGAAGCGCCAATCGACAACGCACTCGCCAATTGGCAAATTGTGCGGTCCACTCCTGCGCCATCACCGAACGCCGAGAGTGGGACACGCAGCGTCTTTGCCTGGAGGGTCTCGACACTTTGGGTTCCGGATAGAGCATCTTCAGGCATTCGCGACGCACAATGAACGCACCGAGTAGTATCAGAAGAATACTATCGCCGTGTTCGGAAAGGTGCCAGAACGGCATAGAGGGTCCGGCTGCAAAAGCCTGTGGGGCAGTGAAAAGGAACATCATGCCAGCCATACGCCGCATGGGGTCACTCCGAGTCAGCAGAGAATCTGCGTTAACGATCGTGTCACGCTCACTGACCCAAATATAGCAGTCCGAGCCCAGATTACAGGCCCGCCAGAGAGTCGGTTGCAGGCCGCTGACCGAACAGCGTGCGCGATCCTACTGCTGTTGAGTCAGCGTGCGCCCAACAGCGTCTTGCCAACCGGCGTACAACGCCTCGCGTCGGGCCTGTCCCATGCTCGGCTCGAATCGCCGTTCCGCCCGCCAGGACTCGGCGAAGGCCTCAGGACCATCACACACTCCGGCGGCCTGCCCGGCAAGCCACGCCGCCCCGATGGCCGTGGTCTCCATCTGAGCCGGTCGGTCAACCGGTGCGTTAAGCACATCGGAGAGAAACTGCATAGTCCAGTCGGACGCGCACATGCCGCCATCGACCCGCAGCACTGTGTCGCTCGCACCCTGCCAATCGCCCCGCATCGCATCAAGCAGGTCTCGGGTTTGAAACCCGACCGATTGCAGCGCAGCCCGAGCCAGCTCAGCCGGTCCGGTATTGCGGTTCAACCCAATCAAGGCACCGCGCGCTTCAGAATCCCACCACGGCGCACCGAGCCCTGTGAAGGCCGGCACCAGGTATACGGATTGTGTCGCGTCGGCTGCTGCCGCGAGGTCACCCGATTGGCCGGCAGACTCGATGATGCGCAAACCGTCCCGCAGCCACTGCACGGCCGCGCCTGCCACGAAGATCGCGCCTTCGAGCGCATAGGTCGGTTTGCCGTCGAACTGGTAGGCAATTGTGGTCAGCAGACGGTTGGTCGATTTCACCGGCGCCTCGCCGGTGTTGAGAAGCGCAAAGCACCCTGTGCCATAGGTTGATTTCAACATGCCGGGCTGAAAACACGCCTGCCCGATGGTCGCAGCCTGCTGATCGCCCGCTACCCCCAGGATCGGTATCTCACGGCCGAACCATTTCGCATCGGTCACGCCGAACTCACCGGCGCTGTCGAGTACACGAGGCAACAGACTGCGCGGCACGTCAAACAACTTGAGCAGCTCGTCGTCCCAATCGCCGGTGTGGATGTTGTAAAGCATGGTGCGACTGGCGTTGGTCGCATCGGTTACGTGTACGCGCCCCCCGGTCAAACGCCAGATCAGGTAGGTATCAACGGTACCGAACAGCAGGTTCCCCTTGTCGGCTTCTGCGCGTGCACCCGGCACCGAGTCGAGTAACCAACCGGCTTTGGTCGCCGCTGCCCCCTGAAGAAGCTGCATACACCTGTGCAGAGTTTGAAGGCGGTATTCGTTACAGCGTGCGCCAAGCGTTCACAAAGGTTGGAAATGGCAACCGCCAGGCTATCATGACGTTAGTAAGCAATGTACTATCGTTTGGCGCAGGTAGCATCCCAAGGGGCATCAATTTCGGGTCGGGCGAGCGCTATGCCGGTCGCCAAGAAATGACAAAGGCGTTGGCACTGGACAAGGCTGCGCGGGCAAAAGGGTGCTCTAGCGTCGATATTCCTGGCCTAGTTGACGAATTCCTGGGCGACGGCTCGATGGAGAAAATCGTCGCTGATCAAGTCGTCACGAATGAAAATTCATTCTTGGCAGAGGAAGCCGAGCTGAAACCACGCGTGCGCTAAAATTGATTGTGGGTCAAAATTATGCGCATTCGCTAACCTCGTGCCCAACGTATCAAGCAATTGCTATTGTCAAAAACACC
>CALDHJ010000445.1 GCA_937941555.1 uncultured Granulosicoccaceae bacterium
AAAGGAAGAATCGCCTGCACATTGAGCACGCGCTGACCCAACTGCGTGACCCGGATTGGTTGATCCTCGACGTCATCTACAGCAGTGGATTCAACACCAAGTCGAGTTTCCACCGCGAATTCAAACGCGTGACAGGACAGACCCCGAGTGCCTGGCGTGGTGAGCAGGGCGTGGGCTCAGCGGGTTGAGGCGTGGCGGGTGAGTTCGTCGATCAATTCACGCCAGAGCGCGCGCAAGTCGCTGTTTTCGATGTGCAAGACCGCGCTGGTGTACTGCAGCAGCCACCGGCACAGAAACTCGGGTTGAGCGGTTAGAAACCGCATGTGGACCCCATCGGCTTCGTGGCTCTCCTCGAGAAAACCGTGTCGGTATCGATCGCTACCCACGAACGAGGCGATGTCGGTCTCGAACACCACGGTGACCGGACACAGATTTTCAGCGGCGCTTAGGCCCGCGAGATAATCGTCGATTCCGGCGTGCTGGTCGCGGGCAAAATGCGCGGCCGTGACTGTGGCGTTGAGGATCCGGTCGAGACGAAAGTCGCGGTAGTCATCGCGCAAACGGCACCAGGCAATCAGGTGCCAGTGCAGGCTGTAGTGGCACAAGCCAATCGGTTCGACGGCCCGCTCGCTGTCGCCACCGCGGTGCGCGGTGTATTGCAGGTCGACCACCCGGCGCTCGGTCAGCGCCTGTTGCAACAGCGGGAACCAGTCGTCGCCCTCGCCATTGGGTACAGGGTGGCTCGGTGTCGGCAGCGCAACGGCGTCGATGACGTCTTGCAGGCGACGCCGATCCGTTGGTGCGACCACCGCGAGCACTTTATCCATTGCGCGCTCGGCGTCTTCGCCGATCCGCCCTCCGATGCGGGTACTCGCGAACTTGGCAGCGATCGACAGCGCCAGCGCTTCGTCGGTCTGGAAATTGACCGGCGGCAATTGGTAACTGCGATCGAGCGCGTAGCCGACGCCCGGCTCGCCGATGATGGGAATCCCGGCGGACTCGAGCGCGCGGATGTCGCGGTAGATCGAACGCTCGCTGACGCCGAAGCGCTCGGCTAGATCGGCGGCGCGGACGTGCCGCCGACTCTGCAGCAGGACCAGAATGGCGTTGACGCGTTCGAACCGTTTGATCTGACTGTCCCGTCCTGTCTTGGGTCTGGCCCAGTATCCAGAAGCCCGCCCGGACAGTACAGAGCTTCGGCGGAATCGCGTTGGCTGCTTGGTGTTCTTGAAGCTGGGTTGGTGGGTCAGGGGGTGGGCGAGAGCACCGTCATCCAGTGCACGTCGCCGCTGAAGCCGGCGCTGCCTTGCCAGGGCTCGAAATACAGCCGTGGGCTGGCAGGCAGAGAGTCGTCGATTACCATAGCGAGGGTGCCACGCGAACCCAGCGGCAGCGCGAGCCACGTCGAGGCGACTGTGACGCTCAAGCGGTTCGCCAAGCCCGACTCGGGTAAGGGGCCGGTCGAGGCGGCGCTGGCCGGATAGCTCAAACCGGAGACCCCAACAGTGCTGACGGTTGTCATCTCGTTGCCCGTGGCGATCAGGGTGTAGGTGCCGATATCAGCATCTCGGTTCTCGCAGCGCGCGTTTGCCGTGGCGTAGGTCGCCTGGCTCGCTCGGATTTCCGTCGGCGTGAAAGTGACCAGCCACCGTGAGTCGGTGGGGGCTGGGCGGCTGCTGAAGCCCACGGTCTGGCACGCCGATTCGAACGCGCCGTTGAGCGAGAGACTGGCGCCGTTGACGGTCCACAGTGGTGGGATCGGATCCGCATTCTGCAACGCGGCGGTGTCGATCTCGGGGCCGGGCACGCTGCTACCACTGTCACAACCGGCCAACAATGTGGCGACAAACAGCAGGACGGGGCGGAGTGTGTTCAGGTGTTGCACGCGGGCACGCTTCGTACTTTTTGATAGGCGGCTGCCAGTGTTGTGCCAATTGGTTGGTTGGTTTGTGCCACTTGGGCAGCCAACTTGCTAAAATAATGGGTTTTCCCGATACCGCGCGGTTCACCGCGCGCACCCGAGTACAGATCCATGCCTGTTATCACGCTGCCAGACGGCAGCCAGCGCCAATTCGATGCGCCCGTATCAGTCCACGATGTGGCCGCTGATATCGGTCCTGGCCTCGCGAAAGCGGCGGTCGTTGGAAAGATTGATGGGCAGTTGGTCGACACCCAGTACGTGATCGAGTCAGACACCGAGCTCTCTATCGTCACAGCCAAAGACGATGAAGGCGTGGATGTCATTCGTCACTCCTGCGCGCACCTCATGGCGCAGGCGGTCCAGCAGCTCTACCCCGGCACTCAGGTCACGATCGGCCCGGTGATCGACAACGGCTTCTACTACGACTTCGCAACAGTCGACCCGCTGACCGAAGAGGACCTTGGCAAGATCGAAGCGCGCATGGCGGAACTCGCCAAGCAGGCCATACCGATCGAACGCTCGTTGATCGGCCGCGACGAAGCGGTGTCGTTTTTCAAAGAGAAGGGCGAAGACTACAAGGCGGAAATCGTCGATTCGATCCCGTCGGACGAAGACCTGAGCCTCTACGCACAGGCCGAGTTTGTCGATCTCTGTCGCGGTCCGCATGTGCCGAACACGGGCTTCATCAAGGCCTTCAAACTCATGAGCGTGGCGGGCGCCTACTGGCGCGGTGACAGCAACAACGCCATGTTGCAGCGCATCTACGGCACGGCCTGGGCTGACAAGAAAGCACTCAAGGCCTACCTGCACCAGCTCGAAGAGGCCGAAAAGCGCGATCACCGCAAGATCGGCAAGCAACAGAACCTTTTCCACTTGCAGGAAGAGGCACCCGGCATGGTGTTCTGGCACCCCAACGGTTGGACGCTGTGGCAGGAGGTTGAGCAGTACGTGCGCCAGCAGCAGCGCGCGCACGGCTACCAGGAGATCCGTACGCCGCAGATCGTCGACCGTTCGCTCTGGGAGCGCTCCGGCCACTGGGACAAGTACGGCGACAACATGTTCACGACGCAGTCCGAGGACCGCGACTACGCCGTCAAGCCGATGAACTGCCCGTGCCACGTGCAGGTCTTCAACCAGGGGCTGCGCAGCTACCGTGATCTGCCGCTGCGCTACGCCGAGTTCGGCTGCTGCCATCGAAACGAGCTATCCGGCGCACTGCACGGCATCATGCGGGTGCGGGGCTTCGTTCAGGACGACGGCCACATCTTCTGTTCACAGAGCCAGATTCTCTCCGAGAGCCTGGAGTACATCGACTTCCTGCACGCGATCTATGCCGACTTCGGCTTCAACGACATCATTTACAAGCTCTCGACGCGCCCCGAGCAACGGGTTGGCTCGGACGAGACCTGGGACCGCGCCGAGAAGGCGCTCGCCGAGGC
The DNA here is from genome assembly GCA_937941555.1 of uncultured Granulosicoccaceae bacterium. Taxonomy (GTDB): domain Bacteria; phylum Pseudomonadota; class Gammaproteobacteria; order CALCKW01; family CALCKW01; genus CALCKW01. The sequence continues at coordinate 3,361 of CALDHJ010000445.1, forward strand.
GCTGGACGCCAAAGGCATCGACTGGGAAGAGCTGCCGGGAGAGGGGGCGTTCTACGGGCCGAAGATCGAATTTTCGCTCAAGGACACCATCGGGCGCGTGTGGCAGTGCGGCACGCTGCAGGTGGATTTCAACATGCCCGGCCGGCTCGATGCCCAGTTCGTCAACGAGGCCGGAGAGCGCGAAACACCGGTCATGTTGCACCGCGCGACCATCGGATCCTTCGAGCGATTCATCGGTATTCTCATCGAGCACCACGCCGGGCGCTTCCCGGCCTGGCTCGCGCCGGAACAGGCGGTTGTCCTCAATATCACCGACAAGCAGGGTGAATATGCTGAAAAAGCGGCCAAAGCCTTGCGCGATAAGGGTTTGCGGGTCACCGCGGACTTGAGGAATGAGAAGATCGGCTTTAAGATACGCAATTACACTTTGCAACGTGTACCGTATTTGCTAGTCGTCGGCGACCGCGAGAGGGACGCCGGAGAACTGTCGGTACGCACTCGAGATGGAGAGGATCTGGGCACGATGAGCATCGATGCCTTCGCCGACCATCTCGGCTCTGAGGTCGCGAGTCGCGGCCGTTCGACCGTGGAGGGTTGACGAGATAGCTGCCAAAAACAGGCTGCGGCACAACGGTGAGATCACCGTGCAGACCGTTCGATTGATCAATGCCGAAGGTGAACAGGCGGGCGTGATGGCCATTGCAGATGCGATGACTGCCGCTGAGGAAGCCGGGCTGGACCTGGTCGAAATCGCGCCGCAATCAGACCCTCCGGTCTGCCGCATCATGGATTTTGGGCGCTACCGCTTCGAGCAATCCAAGAAGCAGAACGCCGGCAAGAAGAAACAGAAGCAACAACAGGTCAAGGAAATCAAGTTCCGACCTGGCACCGAAGACGCGGACTATCAGGTCAAGCTGCGCAAGCTGACCGAGTTCATCGAGAACGGTGACAAAGCGAAAGTGACACTGCGGTTTCGGGGGCGTGAAATGGCGCACCGCGAGATCGGATTGCAGTTGTTGAAGCGTGTGGAGGCTGATCTCGAAGAGCTGACCACGGTAGAACAGAAGCCGCTGCTGGAAGGGCGGCAAATGGTCATGATGCTGGCGCCAAAGCGCAAGTAATCAGAGCAGGGGCGGAGCATGGCCCTTGCAGAAAGCCCGAAAAACGGGCCGGTGAAGCGGTTTCGCGACACCGATATGCCCCCGACTCAGTGCTACTCCGACTGGGCGGGGCCAAAAAACACAACACAGGAAACGGGAGTTGATATGCCGAAGATCAAAACACTTCGGGGCGCGGCCAAGCGCTTTCGAAAAACCGCGAACGGGTTCAAGCACGCCCAATCGTACAAACGCCACATTCTCACCAAGAAGGCGAGCAAGCGTAAGCGTCAGCTCGGACCGAAACACCAGGTGGAAGCCTGTGATGTTGCG
>CALDHJ010000446.1 GCA_937941555.1 uncultured Granulosicoccaceae bacterium
GGTGGTTGCCAAGCATCTCGCCGTGGTCGGACGTGAACACCACCAGGGTATTGTCCGCTTGCCCTGACTTCGCTAGCGCCGCGAGAATCCGCCCGACTTCGTGGTCGATCAACGCGACCATGGCGGCGTACTGGGCGCGGATCTCTTTGATCTCCGCGTCGCTGTAGTCCTGAAAACCCGGCGCCGTGCCACCGTAGCTCTTCTCGGACCAGGCCCGCTGCGATGCCGGTTTGTTGTCGAGTTCGCCGGGACGAGTTGACGGCGGTGGAATGCCGTCCGCATTGATCACATCGCGAAAGGCCTGCGGAGCGCCGAAGGCATGATGCGGATCGAAAAAATTGGCCATCAGAAAAAACGGCTGTTCCGCGTCGCGCGATTGGTCGATAAACTCACGCGCGCACTCCGCGACCCAGTGTGAGTAGTGGGCGTCGGGACGCACGTGATCGATTGGCGTGCCGGTGCGCGCGCGGTTGCTGTACTCGGTGTTCTCGTTGGCCCCGGTGTCCGGAAAGACCTGTTGATAGACGTCGGGGTGGGTTGTGCGCAACCAGCGGTGGTAGGCGTTCTCGAGCGCGCGGTGGTTGGGGCCGTGCGCCCAGTCGAACACCCGATACCCATCGTCCTGGCGCGGTTCGGTTCGCCAGGTGTCACAGGGCGAGAGGTGGTGCTTGCCGACCATGCCACAGTCGTATCCGGCGTCGGCGAGCAGGCGTGAGAACAATCGCTGCCCCGGTGGCAGCGGGACGCCGTTGGCATGGAGTCCGTGGTTGGAAGGGTATTTCCCGGTGTAGAGCGACGCGCGCGACGGACTGCACACCGGACTCTGAACGTAGCAGTTCTCAAAGCGCACCCCACCAGCGGCGAGTTTGTCGAGGTGCGGTGTCACCGCCCACGGCGAGCCGGCGCAACCGAGGCTGTCGGCGCGCTGCTGGTCTGTGCAGATCAGCAGAATGTTTGGCCGAGCGGTCATGTGTCGAACCTCAAAACGACGCCACCCGTGCGGCGGTCCGGTCTTCCAATGCAACCCTGGCATCGATCATCTGATCGACAAGCGCCTCCAGCGTGTCACGGTACGCCAGGTCGCGGGCGAGATCAGTCAGTTCATCCGGGTCTGCGTGCACGTCATACAAACAGCTTCGAGATTCGGTCACACCGTCGCCGTGCGTCACAACCAACTTCCAGCGCTCGGTGCGCAGCGCGCTCTGGTGCGCTGACAGCGGGTGACGGCAACGCGCCAGCACCCAACCGCGCGGCGGTTCGGTCAACAGTGACACCCCTTGTAGCCGTGTCGGTGCGAACACACCCGTCAACGCGTAGAGTGTCGCCGCCAGATCAAACGCCGGTATTGGCGGCGCAACCCGCCCGCCGCCGCGCCCGGGCACACCCAACAACAGCGGCACGTTCAGCGTGTCATCGTGCATCGGCGCGTGTCCTGCCCGTGCGGACCGATTACCGCGCCCGGCCGTCACGACCACGATGGTGTTGTCGCGTACCGCGTGCGCGTCGAGTGCAGCGAGTACGCGCGTCAGCGCCAAATCGGCTTGTCGCAGTGCGCGCACATCCAGCGCCTCCATGCCCGCCTCCGAACGCGGAGCGCCCCCCCTGTCCTCGCCGACCACGAAACCGATCAAACCGAAAAAAGGTTGCCCGGTGGTCACCGCCTCGAGATGCGAGACCGCGCGCCCACCGGCCCAAACGTTGAAGCTCAGCTCATCCGGCAGATCCGCTAACTGCGCGTGCTGTGCCGCCGACAGTGCGGTGTCATCCGGGTTGGGCTGGCGCGGGAACACGCTTGAATAGATGTCGGGTGCCGTGGCCTGCAGCCAGTTGAGGTAAGCGTTCTGACGGGAGCGGTGCGCGGGCCCGTGCGCCCAATCCTGTGCGTGGCACTCACCCGCACGCGCGTGTTCGGTTGTGAAGTGCGACACCCCGGCCAACTGCCGGCGGCCCACATGCCAACTGCGATAGCCCTGCGCCGCGAAGCTGGCCATTAGGGTGGTTTCGCGCTCGGGAAGCGCAACCCCGTCTGTCCACAGACCGTGTGCTGCGGTGTCGAGCCCGGTGAGCACACTGGCACGCGCGGGTGACGCCTCGGGAGAACTCGCAAACGCACGCTCGAAGACGATTGATGTGGTGTCGAGTGCACGCAACGCGGGCAATTCAGCCAGATGCGACTCGAGCGCCGCCTGACACAGGCTGTCGAACAACACCATCAACACGTTGGGGCGTGTGTACACGTCAGGCACCCCGCTCAGGTAATCCGCTCGCCGTCGCGGTCGAAGCGGTGCAGCTTGTCGAGATCGGGCGACAAGTGGACGGTCTCTCCCGTGCGGAAGTGGCGCTCCCCGGAAGCGCGCACGGTCAGCGGCGTGTCGATTCCTTCAAGGGTCACGCGCACAAAGGTGTCGCTGCCGAGGTGCTCGGAAATGCCGACGGTGCCAGACCAGGTGCCTTCCGCTGCGGAAAGGATCAGGTGCTCCGGGCGGATACCGATGGCGGCGGCGTCGTGTGCGCGCGCGGCATCGCCGTCGAGGATGTTCATCATCGGCGAGCCAATGAAACGCGCGACAAAGAGGTTCTGCGGCGCGTTATAGAGTTCGAGCGGGCTGCCAACCTGCTCGATCAGGCCTGCGTTCAGCACCACGATCTTGTCCGCCATGGTCATCGCTTCCACCTGGTCGTGCGTCACGTAGATCATGGTGGTGTCGAGCCGCTTGTGCAGTTCGCTGATTTCGAGTCGCATGCCGACGCGTAACGCCGCGTCGAGGTTGGACAAGGGCTCATCGAAGAGAAACGCAGATGGCTCGCGCACGATCGCGCGGCCGATGGCAACACGTTGGCGTTGCCCGCCCGACAGCTGCTTCGGCAGACGATCGAGATAGTCCGTGAGGTTGAGCACGCGTGCGGCATCGTCGATACGGCGCTGCTGTTCCGCCTTCGACAACTTTGCCATGCGCAACGGGAAGGCGATGTTCTGCGCGACAGTGAGATGCGGATAGAGCGCGTAGGACTGGAACACCATCGCCAGTCCACGCTTGCCGGGCGCGGCGTCAGTCGCATCGACACCGTCGATCTCGATGGCGCCACGAGTGACATCCTCAAGCCCGGCTATCAGTCGCAACAAGGTGGATTTGCCACAGCCTGATGGCCCGACAAACACCACAAACTCACCTTCTTCGATCTCGAGATCGAGCGGCGGAATGACGGTGTCGGCACCAAAGTCCTTCTGCACACCGCGCAAGACAATCCAGCCCATGTCAGCGGCTCCCGTCGCGGTGTTGCCCGCGAGCGTCGTGGGGCGGCGGCGACATCATCGCGTGTGTGCCGCGCACACAGGCTTCGACAAAGCCCTGTGAGCGCAAGCCACTCTCCGCCCGCCACGTCAGAATGTCCTCGATCAGGCGAGCACGGGTTGCAGCGTGTGCCGGGTCGTCCCAGAGGTTGTGTTGCTCCAACGGGTCTGTCGCCAGATCGAACAGCTGACCGAAATCGTCATCGATGAATTGCACGAGCTTCATCTCTCCATCGAGCACCATGGTCATCAAGCGTGTCCCCGTCAGCAAGGCGTCGTTGGCGTGCTCGGCAAAGACCCGTGTGCGCACCGGATCGGGGCCGTCAGCAAAATACGGGTTCAGCGATTCGGCCGCCATCCAGTCGGGTGGCGCGACACCGGCCCACTCCAGGATCGTGGGCCCGAAATCGAACAGCGCAACGTTGTCAGCGACACGCTTGCCCGCCTGTATGCCGGGGCCGGCGACCACGGCGGGCACCCGAACGGTCGACTGGTACATGTTCCACTTCTGCGAATGGCCATGATCACCCAGCGCGTCCCCGTGGTCCGAGGTGAACACGATCAGCGTGTTCTCGAGCTCGCCTCGTGCAGCCAGCGCATCGACTATCGCGCCAACCTGCGCGTCGATCATGCTGACATTGGCGTAGTAGTGCGCGCGCTGACGGCGCGACTGTTCAGCGCTGGGCGCCGCCTGGTGGACCACACCGTCGGCATCCTCACCCAACATGAAGTCACGCAAGCCTTGCAGCGCACGCGGCTGCGCGTCCGGGTCGGGCGGAATGACTTCGGGCAACTCGCGCTCGGCATAGAGGTCGAGGGCCTCTTGTGTCGGGTCATAGGGCGGATGAGGCCCGGGCAACCCGACTTGCAAAAAGAACGGGCCGTCGCCGGTGTACCGATCGAGCCACCAGGTCGCCATCTGCCCGGTAAACACATCCGGGTGTAGCGACGCGTCTTCCGGCCAGACCCAGGCGCCCAATTGGTCGGCGTATTCGTCGCGCCGTCGCTGGGTCACGCGGGACGGCTTCTATATCCCGCGTTGGAAAAAGGCCTTGTCCCAATTGTCGAGGTAGAACGGCAGATTCGGGTGGTCGCGGTCCTTGTTCTCGACCACGTGGCGCTCGTGAAAGCCGAACGCCCCCTCCACCGGCATCGTGTGCATCTTGCCCACGTTCACCGTGCGGTAGCCGGCCTCGGCCAGGTCCTTGACCCAGCAATACTGCCAGGGTTCGTCGTTGCGGTAGACCCCGTTGGTGTGCGGGTAGGTGCCGGAAAACAACGACGCACGCGACGGCGCGCAAGACGGCGAGGTGATGTACATGTTGTCAAAGGCCGTGCCGCGTGCAACCAGGCGGTCGAGGTTCGGTGTGACCATGTGCGGTGCATCCAGCGCGGCGATGGTGTCGAAGCGCTGTTGGTCAGTGATGATCAGGACGATATTCGGTTTCTTGGACATGGGTTATCCCTTCACCGCACCCGAGAGGGATTGCACGATGTAACGGTTGGCAATGGCCATCAGCGGCAGGATGGGCAAGGTGAGCGCGATGCTGGCGACGGCGATCGACGCCCAATCCACGCTGTCGTAGGAGATGAAGTTCATCACCGCCACCGGCGCGGTCGAGGTGCCGGAACGGGTAATGATCAAGGCGTAGAAGAAATCGTTCCAGGCCACGAGAAAGGCCAGTATCGCCGCAGCGACAGCACCGGGCCGCGCCGCCGGCAGAGCCACCAGAAAGAACGCCTGCACCAGACTTGCATCGTCCATGATTGCGGCTTCAATCAGTTCATCCGGCACTTGCGCAAAGGAATTCCACATCGACCAGACCACCAGCGGCAGAGTCAACGTCATATAAGCGAAGACAAGTCCGGTGTAGGTGTCGATCAGACCAGCGTGGACATACGCGAGAAACAGCGGGATCACAAAGCCCACGGGCGGTGCCATGCGCAATAACAGCAACACCCACGAGGCCATGAACTTGCCCGCCAGACGAGCCTTCGCCAATGCGAACCCAGCCGGCACTCCAACCAGCATCGCGAACGCGGTCGAGAGACCCGCCGTGATAAAGGAGTTGAGCAGGGCAGAGGGGAAATCCGACCGCGAAATCTTGAAGAAATTGTCCAGCGTCATCGCCAAGGGGCTTTCCCAGACCGGCTGGAAAATCGCAATCGGCGCGCGGAAAGACAAGATCAGAACCCAAACCGTCGG
>CALDHJ010000447.1 GCA_937941555.1 uncultured Granulosicoccaceae bacterium
ACCGCACCCGACTGCACTGGACTCGTTGGACGCGCCGCCGGGCAAGGTGTTCCGCGACCGACGCCAGCACAGTGGACGCGACAGGCTGAAGATCTGCGAGAGGCCGTCAAACGAAACGAAAGACCGGGCATCGCAGCGAAGACCACTCTGACAGGGGCTGAGCCGTCAGGCTTCGCTGCTGTTTTTCAGCATTCTGACGAGGCCACACAGGCCAATACCAACGCCTGCCGTTGTCACAGGTGGTCAGTCTTCAAGGTCCCATTCGTACAACAGGAACGGCTGCGGCGGTTCACCCTCGGGCACGGAACTGAAACACGCCTTTCCAGACACATTATCGTTTTCGGTGCCGAGCCAGGCGTAGGTGCAACCGCGGACCTCGGCGAGGTCGATCAACGCCTGCACCAGGCGACGACCGATTCCGAGGCGACGATGGGTCGGAGCAACGCCCACTTCGTTGATCCAGAGTTGGGGCATTTTGTCCGGGTGAAAATACTCCACGGCCGAGGCCATTCCGACCACGGTTCCGTCGGCCACCGCCAACAACATCACGTGCCGCGGGTCATCCAGAAACGCCGCGAGCTGCGCGGGGTCGATGGCATGGTCAAAGACGTCCGGCGCCACAGTGTCGAGCAGCCCGGCGTTGTCGGCTGTCAGTGTCACGATGTCGGTCACGCCACCTCCCGGTTCGATGCATACACCAAAGCGATGACCAACCGGTCGGTCTGGCTGAGATTCACGATCGACTCTGGTGCACCGAGGATGACGTTTTCAAACGGTTCGGACTGTTCAATGGCGATGGTCCAGCCCAAGGCACGGCTCAACATCGGCTGATTCCTGGCTGTCAGTTGGCGACGAGAGCAGTGTAAGCGACGGACACGGCAGCGTGCGTGTTCGCCGCGGTCTATGGGTTGCCTGAGACCGGCCCAAGGGCTCCAAACCAGCCCAAACCAATCAGATCAACCCCAACACCTGCGCAAAGGGCGCTACGCTGTTCTGCCCAACCGCCAACAGAGGCCAGCCGTGCTCATCGCCAAAATCCTGACCGCGCTCGTCGGCGCGGCACACCTGTACTTCGGCTATCAGGAGATCGCCAACTGGGAAGCCTTTGCCAGTCGGGTGTTGCAACTCGCGCCGGACGACCCCACCGTTGTGCACACCGTATCGCTCGCCGCCAACCAGGGCGCCTACAACGGTTTTCTCGGCGTCGGTTTGCTGCTGGCAGCCGTGCGGGCCTTTGGCCAATCGAGCCACCGAGTCGCCCTGTACTTGCTGGCTTGTGTGTTTGTCGCCGGTGTCGTTGGCTGGATGACCTTGAATCAAACCGTGTTTTTGTTGGTCCAGACCCTGCCAGCCACCGTCGCGGCGTTGGCGTGCTGGGTGTTTTGGCGCAAGGCGAGCTGACAAGCCACAGCGGATCAGAAGACCCCGGTTGGCACGCGGTCATCCGAATCGGTACGCCACCTCGCGCACGCTCTCAACGAGAAAGTCTGCCACCGCGTTGATCGCGCCCATGGCGCGTGTACTCTCGTGGCGTGCGAGCCAATAGCTGCGCGTGACTTCTAGCGCTGGGAGTACCCGCTCGAGCGAAGCATGCTCCTCAGCAATGTACCGGTGCAATATGCCAATGCCGGCCCCACCGAGAACTGCTTCGAGCTGGCCCACAGCGCTCGCGATTGCGACATCCGTGCGCCAGCGGGGGCTGAACTCTCGGGTGTAGTCGAGCACGTCGCTGTACACCAGGTCATCGACGTAGCCGACCAGCCGATGGACTGGCAAGTCGTCACCGCTTCCGGGTCGCCCCGCCCGGGTGAGGTAGTCGTGGCTCGCGTAGAGACCGAGCTCGTAGTCGACAAGCTTGCGCGCGATGACTGACGCCTGGTCAGGCCGCGCGAGCGTCACCACCAGATCCGCCTCCCGGCGCGAAATCGACACGCTGCGCCCCATCGGCACCAGCTCGACGCGAATGCCCGGGTGACGCTCGGCGAGCTGCCCCAGCCGCGGTGCGATGAACTGCAAACCGAAACCGTCCGGCGCCCCAACGCGCACGGTGCCGTTGATCGCATCGCTCGCCTCGCCCTCACCCACGCTCAACACGTCGCGCTCCATGCGTTCGGCCACCGCCTGCAGCTGCCGGCCCGCGTCGGTCAGGTCGCAGCCGTGGGTCCGGCGATGAACCAGGGTCTGGCCGAGCCCGGACTCGAGTTGCTGCAGGCGCCGGCTGACGGTCGCGTGGTTGACGCCGAGGCGCTTGGCGGCACTGAGCAGCTGGCCGCTGCGGGCGACGGCCAGGAACACGCGAAGGTCATCCCAGTTGAGTCTGGCCATGTGACATTAATTCATGCACAAACATTGTCCAATTTTGCCCATTGTTTGTGCGAAAAGACAATGGGAAACTCCTTGCCATCGCTCATTCCCTCGAGAGGCTCAGCCCATGCGACAGATCGGACACTTCATCAACGGCGCGCGCGTGGACGGCGCAAGCGGCCGCACCGCCAATGTCTTCAACCCAGCAACCGGCCAGGTCCAGGCCGAAGTGGCGCTCGCGAGCGACGCTGAACTGCAGGCGGCGGTCGACTCGGCCAAGGCCGCGCAGCCAGCCTGGGCCGCGACCAACCCACAGCGTCGCGCACGCGTCTTCGCGAAATTCGTCGACCTCCTGAACCAGAACATGGAAGAGCTCGCTGACCTGTTGGCGAGTGAGCACGGCAAGACTTTCGAAGACGCCCAGGGCGACATCATCCGCGGCCTGGAAGTGTGTGAGTTCGTGACCGGTGTACCGCACTTGGCAAAGGGCGAGTACACCCAGGGTGCAGGCCCCGGCATCGACATGTACTCCATGCGCCAACCGGTCGGCATCGGCGCCGGCATCACCCCGTTCAATTTCCCCGGCATGATCCCGATGTGGATGTTTGCGCCGGCCATCGCGTGTGGCAACGCCTTCATCCTAAAGCCCTCCGAGCGCGATCCGTCGCTGCCGATCCGACTCGCGGAGCTGATGATGGACGCCGGCCTGCCAGCGGGCGTGCTGAACGTTGTCAACGGTGACAAACAAGCCGTCGACGGCATCCTGCAAAACGACGACATTGGCGCCGTGTCTTTTGTCGGCTCCACGCCGATTGCGCAGTACGTCTACAGCCAGGGCTCGGCCAACAACAAACGCATGCAGTGTTTTGGCGGCGCGAAGAACCACATGATCATCATGCCGGACGCGGACCTCGATCAAGCCGCCGACGCCTTGATCGGCGCGGGCTACGGCTCGGCCGGCGAGCGCTGCATGGCGATCTCGGTTGCCGTGCCGGTCGGCGAAGACACGGCCAACGCCCTGATTGAGAAGCTTGTCCCCAAGGTCAATGCACTCAAGATCGGCCCGTGGAGTGGCCGCGGCCTCGACCTCGGCCCGGTCGTCACTGCTGAGGCGAAAGAACGCATCCTCGGCCTGATCCAGAACGGCGAAGACGCCGGCGCCGAGCTCGTGGTCGATAACCGCCACGTCACGATCGATGGCTATGAAGACGGCTTCTTCATCGGCGGCTGCCTGTTCGACAAGGTGACCCGCGATATGGACATCTACCAGACCGAGATCTTCGGCCCGGTGTTGTCGGTGGTGCGCGCGGCCAACTACGAGGAAGCGATCGACCTGCCGATGTCCCACGCCTTCGGCAACGGTGTCTCGATCTTCACCCGCGACGGCGACACCGCACGCGACTTCGCCGACCGAATCAACATTGGCATGGTCGGTATCAACGTGCCAATCCCGGTGCCACTCGCGTACCACAGCTTCGGCGGTTGGAAAGCCTCGAGTTTTGGCGACCTGAACCAGCACGGCACCGACTCGTTCAAATTCTGGACACGCACCAAGACCGTGACCAGCCGCTGGCCGTCCGGCATCAAGGAAGGTGCCGAGTTCGCGATACCCGTGATGAAATAGGGCTCCGCAACTCGGACAAGCCCGGCCACCGCGCCGGGCTTTTTTTTGGTCAGGTGTCAGCTGGCATCACACCCACAAGACCGCGGCACCCGCCAGATCCCTGTGGGAACGACGTCCTTGCAACGCAAGACGGCGCGATACACGGCCCAAAGCCATGCGGCGTAATCACGGCATGCGCAAGGGTGCAGGGTACTCTGAGCTTGGAGCAGCTCACATACCACAGCTTCCGGCCTTTCGGTTGCGAAAGGCGGCATCAAGCCCAAAAAACTGCAGCACCCGCCAGATCACTGTGGGAGCGACGTCCTTGCAACGCAAGACGACGCGATACATGGCCCAAAGCCATGCAACGTGATCACGGCATGCGCAAGGATGAATCCTTGCCTACAGGGCCACTGTGCGTTGGGAGCCGCCTCTATTTATGGCAACTGTGGCACCAGCTCTTCGATGATCGCGCAAGCCTCTTCCATTTCGGCCGGTTGCGCGAGGCCCACGCGGACACAGCGGTTGAGCGGCGCCACGCCCGGCATGCGCATGAACACGCCGCGTTCGGCTAGGCGTTCGAGCAGGGCCACGCCGCGTTCGGTGCTGCCGACATCGAGCGCGACGAAATTGGTGAATGACGGCTCAGCGTAAAGACCGAGCCGATCGGCCATGGCGTACACCTGTTGGCGCGCTGCCTCGACCTCCGCGTTGACACGCGCAAGGAAGGCGTCGTCGTTCACGCTGGCCGTCGCACCCGCCTGGGCGACGCGGTTCAGATCAAAGTGGTTACGCACTTTCTCGAACGCCGCGATGATGTCGGGGTGGGTCACGCAGTAGCCGACGCGCTGTCCCGCCATGCCGTAGGCCTTGGAGAAAGTCCGAAACCGCAACACGTTCGGGTTGTGGGTGTCGAGCGCAGGCGCCGTGCCGGGCGGCGCAAATTCGATGTAGGCCTCGTCGAGCGCGAGCAGACAGCCCTCGGGCAAGCCGTCGATCAGACGCTGCACGGTCGCCGCGTCGTGGCAGGTGCCCATCGGGTTGTCCGGGTTCGAGAGATACACCAGACGCGCACCGACTTCGTGCGCCTTGGCGAGCAGCGCGTCGGTGTCTTCGAAGAAGCCGTTGTAGGGCACCGTGTGCAGCGCCGCGCCGTAGCCGTTCACGTGGTAGTTGAAGGTCGGGTAGGCACCGAGCGAAGTCACGACCGGCGTGCCGACATCGCAAAAGAGCCGCACGGTGATCCCGAGCAGGGTGTCGATACCGGCGTCGACGACGAGGTTTTCGGCGTTCACGCCGAGCCGAGCGGCCAACGCTTGGCGCAAATTGTGGCTGGTGGGGTCGGCATACCAAGCGCTCTGCGCAAGCTCGGCACGCATCGCCTCCATGCCTGCGGGCGACTGCCCGAACGCGCTCTCGTTGGCACCGATCCGCAAGCGAAACGGCGCGCCGCGACGGCGCTCGAGTTCCTCGGGTCCGACAAAGGGGGTGCTGGCAGGAAGGCGGGCAATCTGCGTCGCGAACGGAATGGTCATGACGGGTATTCAATTAAACGGTCTGACAATGATACCGTTGCCGCAGCCCGATTGAGACCCCCACACCATGGCTGCACCGAGCGAGCCCGTTGAATTTTCCGGCCACTGCTATTGTGGCGCGGTGCAGTTCACGCTGATCTTGCACGCGCCAGCGACCTTTTCGGGCTTTTGCCATTGCGAAGACTGCCAGCGGGCCCACGCCAGCCCGATGTACCAGTTTGCCTACATCGACGCGAGTGCCTTTACCCTGCTCGCCGGCCAGGACAGTGTGAAGTCCTATGTGCGCGACGAGACCAAGGCCCCGGAGCTGCGCCGCTGGTTCTGTACCCACTGCGGCAGCCGCGTGTACAACACCTTGCTGCCAACGCTCGAGGGCAAGGTCCGCTCTCATATCGGCGTATTCCCATCCTTGCTGACCGACCGAACGGCGGGCCAACATGCCCTGCTCAAACCGCGCTACCACCTGCACAGCAAGGAGGCGACCGTCCCGCTCGAGTGCGTGCACGACCGCCTGCCGCGCCGCTGACCTGGCCGCCCAACCGAGGAGACCCGACCATGCCGACCGGAAGCTGCCTGTGCGGCGCCGTACACATCACTGTCGACCGCCCATTGACACAACCCGACCTCTGCCACTGCCGCATCTGCCGCAAGTACGCTGCCGTGGGGTTCGCGTCCTGCGACATGCCTCGCGAGGCGCTGACGATAACGGGTGAAGAACACATTCGCTGGTTTCAGTCGTCCGAGAAAGTGCGTCGCGGCTTCTGCGGCACCTGTGGCAGCGCACTCTTTTTCGACCCGCTCTTCCACGACTGGACGGCCATCGCGATGGGTGTCTTCGACGAACCGACCGGCACCACACTTGGCAAACACATCTTCACCGCCAACAAGGGCGACTACTACACCATCGAAGGCAGTCTGCCGCAGAACGAGCAGTAGTCCCTGACGCGCAGCGCACGCCAATCCGGGGTCGAAGCGTTCGCCATTTCGGGTACCCTGTCTCCATGAAACTGTTGTTGTCGTCGGTTGTGGTGTTGGCCCTGGTCTGGTTGTTCCTGATCCGACCGGACCAGATTGCCGAAACCGAAAAAGTCCGACAACAGTTGGCCTTTGAAGCGGATTCCTTGAGCCAGGCGCTTAAGCTTGAAATGGAAAAATACCGCCTCGCATCGGTGTTGCTGACACAGACCGCCAACATCAACGCCGCCCTGACAAGCAACGCGACACGCGGAGAAGACAGCGCGCAAGTGCTCGACCGCATCAGCTATCTGCAAGCCCTCTCCGGTGTGAACGCCCTCGCGATTTTGCGGCGCGGCGAGAGCGTGAGCCTGCCAGCCCTCGCGCTGCCGCCCGCGTTGCTGCAGAGCGGACACTGGCAAAACGGCGTGCAGCGCGCCTTTCACGGCAGCCTCGGGCGCGCCTATTTCAGTGACCCTGAGGGCCGGCCGCACTATCTGTTCTTTACGCCGGTCTTCAGCGAGGGCGGCGGCGCACCCCAGGCTATCCTCATCGCACTGATCGATCTCGGCCCGATCCGGGACCGCTGGGAGAGCTCGGCGCACCGCGTGGCGCTCTGGTCGGACGACGGTGAGTTGCTGTTCGACAACCGAATCACAGCCCCCGGCAACCCGATCAGCATCGCACGCGAGCACCGGCAACTCGACGCCGTACTCCGCGTGACGGGCTCAGCGCCCGATTTTTTCGGGCCCGGCATGCTGCGCGGCTTCATTGCCGCCTTGTGCTTGTTGCTCGGTGTGGTGCTGCTGCTGAAGCAATCAGAGCGGCGGCGCCTGCTGGCCGAACTCGCCGAGCAACGGGCCGGCGAAGCCGCGCGACTCGAGCGCGAAATCAACCAACGAACGCACGAACTGTCAATCGCCCAGAACCAGCTCGTGATGACCGAGAAAATGGCCCTGCTCGGCCAGATGTCGGCCTCGATCAGTCACGAGATCAACCAGCCACTCGCCGCCATCAAGAATTACGCAAGCGCGTCCCTCCGATTGATGAAAGCCGGCAACACCACTGCCGTCAGTGACAACCTGAACACCGTTGAATCCTTGACCGAGCGTATCTCCCGCATCGTCGTCCACCTGCGCAGCTTTGCCCAACAGGAACCGTCAACAGTCAAACCGGTGTCAATCGGCCCTGTGGTGGGCAAGGCTGTCAGCGAATTTCTCGACCGCTTCCCGAGTGCCGCCGACGTTCTGCACTACGCACCGCCAGCCCACCCGATCTGGGTCCAGGCCGGTGAAATCCGCTTGCTGCAAGTGCTTGGCAACCTGCTCAGCAACGCACACGACGCCTGCCAAGCGGCAGACAACACCCCGCCGAGCATCACGATCACCATCGCCGATGGCGACGACCACGTCTGTGTGTCGGTCATCGATACCGGCCCGGGTATCGATAACGCAATTGCCGACACCCTGTTCGACGCGTTCGTCAGCAACCGCGCTGCCTCTGACGGCATGGGACTGGGCTTGACGATCTCGCGATCATTCGTCGAGAGCATGGGCGGCACGCTGACCATCAACGCCAAACACCCGGGCGGCACCCGTTTTGATATTGTATTGAAAACGCTATCGAGCCCGTCCGCATGATCAGTGCAGCGGACATCGCCATCATTGATGACGATGTCGACTTCTCCACATCCCTGGCCCAACTGCTCGAGGTCTCGGGGTATACCGTTGAATGTTTCCGCTCGCCACACGAGGGCCTCAGCGCTTTACCGCTGGATTTTCCGGGTGTGGTCGTGCTCGATGTGCGCATGCCGCGCCTCGCCGGCACAGACGTGCTGGTTCAGTTGCTCGAACGCGACCCGACGCTGCCGGTCATTCACGTCACCGGCCACGGCGACATCCCCATGGCGGTCAACGCGCTCAAGGAAGGCGCCTACGGTTTTTTCACCAAACCGCTGCAAACCGACGATTTCCTGCGCGACGTCGGCCGGGCGTTGTCCGCGCGGCGCACCGAACTCGAACGCCGCGACCTCGCACGGCAGCTCGAAATGCGCGACGACCTCCCGCACCACATCATCGGCAGCTCCGACGTCATGGTCTCGCTGCGCCGAAGCATCCTCAGCATCGGTTCGGCTGGCGTTGACGTGCTGATCACGGGCGAAACCGGCACCGGCAAGGAGCTCGTGGCGCAGGCCCTGACCCGGGTCTCCGCGCGCCGGGACGCACCCTTTGTGGCGGTGAACTGCGGGCTGCTCGACGACGGCAACGGCGTCGACGTGCTCTTCGGCACCGAGACTCTGCTTGCCTCGGGGGAGACGGTTGTCAAACCCGGTCGCTTCGAACAAGCCAATGGCGGCACACTGCTGCTCGACGAGATCGAAAGCATGCCGTTTGCAATGCAGGTGCGCTTGTTGAGGGTATTGCAGGAGCGCACGCTCGAGCGCGTCAACGGCAACACCGAAGTCGCGCTCGATATCCGCATTCTCGCGACCACGAAAGCCGATTTGTCGAACCTTGTCGAACAAGGCACATTCCGAAGCGACCTCTACTACCGCCTCAACGGCGCGGTCCTTTCAGTACCGCCGTTGCGCGAGCGGGCGGCAGACCCGGTGATTCTGTTTGAACACTTCCTCCGCCAACAGTCGAGTGCAACCACTGAGGTCTCACCGAGCCTGATGAGCGATTTGCTGAGCCACGACTGGCCGGGCAACGTGCGAGAGCTGCAAAGTGCCGCCAACCGCCTCGCGGCCGGCCTCGCCGTTTTCAATGACCAGCCGGAGGGCCAGGCCCGCAAGAACAGCTTGTCGGCGCAGGTGGCCGCTTTTGAAAAAGACCTGATCGAAGCGGCCCTGTCGCACAACCAGGGTTCGATCAAGCGCACGATGCTCGACCTCGATGTTCCGCGCAAAACGCTCTACGACAAAATGACGCGACACAACCTGCGCCGGGAACCGTTTCAGTCCTGAATCCCGCGTTGTCTGTCCCCAGGCCGTGCTTGTCCGAATAACCACACACTGTCTGGCGCAAAAGGGGTCAATATCCACCCATGAATGTGCTGGACGCCCGGGCGCAGGCTGCACAACAATTCACATTCCGTCAGCACAGTGCCATTCAGCGCCAACTGGCCAGGCACCCAGAGACTGAACATGCTACACCGCGCCCTCATCATCGCCGCCGCGATCACGGCAAGTCTGCCCGGCCAGGCACACGCCGCCGACTGCCAGGACGGTGAGATCCGCATTCGATTCAGCCACGTCACGAACACGGAAAAAAACCCGAAAGGCATCGCCGCCGAGTTGCTGAAACAACGCGTCAATCGCGAGATGGACGGCAAGGCGTGCATGGAGGTGTTCCCGAACTCCGAGCTCTACGACGACAACGATGTACTCGAAGCGTTGCTGCAGGGCGACGTGCAATTGGCCGCGCCTTCGCTCTCGAAATTCGAAACCTTCACCAAGGCATTTCGCCTCTTCGATCTGCCGTTCGTCTTCAAGGACATTGCCGCCGTCGACCGCTATCAGGCCTCGCCCGAAGGCAAAGCCCTGCTCGATTCCATGCAGCGCAAGGGCCTGCAGGGCCTGGCCTATTGGCACAACGGCATGAAGCAGTTCTCCGCAGACCGCCCGCTGCTGTCACCGGCCGATTTCAAAGGACTGAAATTTCGCATACAGCCCTCCACCGTGCTCGATGCGCAATTCCGCGCCCTCGGTGCGACCCCACAGCGCATGGCCTTCTCCGAAGCCTACGATGCGCTTGCACGCAACATCATCAACGGCCAGGAAAACACCTGGTCGAACATCTACAGCCAGCGGTTCCACGACGTACAAGACGGCTTCACCGAATCGAACCACGGCATCATCGACTACCTGGTGGTCACCTCAACCAACTGGTGGTCCAGTCTGCCTGCCGACACCCGGGCGCAGTTCAGTGACATCTTGCGCGACGTCACGGTCGAGAGTAATGCCGCATCAACGGCCATCAACCAGGAAACGCGCCAGCTCATCATTCAGTCCGGCAGCCCCGTCCGAGCACTCACCATCAGCCAGCGCGCTGCATGGGTCGAGGCGATGAAACCCGTTTGGCGCCAATTCGAAAACGACATCGGACGCGACACCATTGCGCAGATCACGGACCTGTCCGAACCCTGACGGCCGGGCCGTGATGTCCCCCGCGTAATCCACCAAGGTACCTCGGCGCGACATTACGCACCCCAAAAAAACCACAACACCCGCACGCAGCCCCCTGCGTGGGACCGCGTGCGCCCATCAATCACCCCAACCAACGACAACAGGAAGACACCATGCAAAGCAAAAAACTCCTCCTCGCTGCCGCCGTTGCCGCGACCTGCTCCATCGCCCAAGCCAACGACCGCAGCGGCTGGCCGGAAAGTTTCACCGTCGGCACCGCATCACAAGGCGGCACCTACTTCGCCTACGGTTCAGGCTGGGCCAACCTCGTCGCGCAGGAACTGGGCCTCTCGGGCGGCGCTGAAGTCACTGGCGGACCGATGCAGAACATGGCACTGGTCCACACCGGCGACGCCTCCTTCGGCATGACCACACTCGGGCCTGCGGCCGAGTCGATCAACGGCAACAACCCGATTGCACCGGGCTTGCCAATGGACAACGCCTGCGCGATGTTCCCGATGTACCAGACGCCTTTTTCGGTGACGACCCTGTCGTCTTCCGGCATCGAGTCCATCGCGGATATCCCGGCTGGCGCCAAGATCGGATTCGGCCCGGCCGGCTCGACCTCGGACACCTACTTTCCGCGCATGATGGAAACCCTCGGTGTCGACTTCGAACGCCGTAACGGCGGCTGGTCCGATCTCGGCAGCCAACTGCAGGACGGCCTGCTCGACGTCATCGCCTTCGCGGCCGGCGTTCCGGTACCGGCGGTGAGCCAGTTGGAAGTGCAAACCGACGTGAACATCATCGAGTTCACAGCCGAAGAACAGGCAACCATCCAGGGTGCTTTCCCGGTCGCCGAGTTCAGCATTGCCGCCGACACCTACACGACACTCGAAGCGGATGCGCGTTCAGTGTCCATGTGGAACTTCTCCATCGCTAACTGCGACCTGCCGGCCAGCCTCGTCGAGGCCGTGGTTGATGTCGTCATGTCTGATAACGAGCGCATGGTCAGCATCCACAAAGCGGCGCGTTCCACGGTCACCGAGAACTGGGACAAGAACACCGTCCTGATGTGGCACCCCGGTGCGGCCAAGTGGTTCAAAGAGAACGCCGGTGCAGACATTCCGGACGATCAGATCCACGGCATGTAAGTAAGGCGCGGTCACTGACCGCACTGCGTCGCATCACCCTGCCCTCTGCGGGGTGAT
>CALDHJ010000448.1 GCA_937941555.1 uncultured Granulosicoccaceae bacterium
ACATTGCACCAGCAAACGCAGTGCGACACGAATCGAAAACTTGTCGTCAATCATGCCGCAGAGCAGCAGCAAGTAGGCGCTCGTGCCGAGCCAGAACACATCCCAGAACTGCCCGGAGGCGATCACGGCAGCGGTAATACCCGCAACGATGCCGATGCCACCGACAACCGGGACGGAGCCCGCGTGCAATTTCCGGCTGTCAGGTACGTCGACGAGCCCGAGCTGATCGGCAAAATACAACAGGGGCAATATGGCGGCGATAGTGCCGGCCAGCGCGATGAGCGCAATGGTCAAATCGGTCACGCTGAAACTATAGATGTGAGCATGAGTATTTTCACGGCCGCACACAAATTTGCCGAGTGCGCGTCCCTGCCATGTGATTTTGAGGGGCCATCCTATCGAAAATGCTCGCATTCGGATGCATTCATATGATTACAGGCTCACCATCATTGCGTACTCTGGCACTGCCGCTCGCGCTGCCAATTTCCCACCAGATCTGACCGGATTCCCTCATGGCCACAATGCTGCTCTCGAACTGTGACACGCTCGTTACCATGAATGACGCGCGCGACGAGCTGTGCGACGTAAGCATCTATGCCGACAATGGCGTCATCACGCAAATCGGGCCTCGTGACACGCTTCCCGCCTCAGCCGATTCCGTCATCGACCTGAGCCAACATGTCGTCATACCCGGCCTGATCAACACCCACCACCATCTCTACCAGAACCTCACCCGGGTCATTCCAGAGGCCCAGAACGCTGCCTTGTTCGGCTGGCTTCGCAGCCTCTACCCGATTTGGGCAGGGCTTACGCCAGAGGCCATCCGCGTCTCGACCCAGCTCGGGCTGGTGGAGCTGCTGCGCTCGGGCTGCACCACAAGCAGCGATCACCACTACATCTTTCCCGGTGATTGCAAACTGGACCATCAAATCGAAGCCGCACTGGAACTCGGCGTGCGATTTCACGCGATGCGCGGAAGCATGAGCATCGGCGAAAGTCAGGGAGGGCTACCACCGGATGCGGTGGTGGAAACCGAAAAGGCGATCCTTGCGGACTCACAGCGATTGATCGAGCAGTGGCACGACCCGGCACGCTATGCACTGCTGCGCATTGGCCTCGCGCCCTGCTCCCCGTTTTCGGTGACAAAAGATCTGATGTGCGAGAGCACAAACATGGCGAGAGAGTACGGTGTGCGGTTGCATACACACCTCGCCGAAAACGTCGAAGATATCAATTTCTGCCGTGAGACCTTCGGCATGACTCCGCTCCAGTACGCAGAGTCCTGCGGTTGGCTTGGCGAAGACGTCTGGCATGCACACTGTGTTCAACTGGACACAAATGAATCGGCTGCGTTCGCCCACACCGGCACCGGCATCGCACACTGCCCCTGCTCCAACATGCGTCTGGGCTCGGGCATCGCGCCCGTTCGACGATGGCTCGACCAGGGCGTTCGCGTGGGTTTGGGGGTGGATGGTTCGGCATCCAACGACGGCGCCGATCTCATCGGCGAAGCCCGACAGGCCATGCTTTTGCAGCGCGTGAGAACGGGGGCTGATGCTTTCAGCGCACGCGAGGCGCTGGAACTCGCAACCCGAGGCGGCGCATCGGTGCTTGGACGTGATGATATCGGCCGCCTCGAAATCGGCAGCGCCTGCGATCTGGTCGCCTGGCGAACAGACACCATTGCCTTTGCCGGCTTCCAATCCGACCCGGTAGCCGCTCTGGTGCTTGGGAACCCAGGTGCTGTGTCGCACGCCGTGGTTCAGGGCCAGCACCTGATCGATGAAGGCGAATTCACACAACTCGACCTTCGAGCACTGCTCTCGTCGCATGCTCGGATTGCAAAAGATCTGCTCGAGGGCACGGGCGTCTGAGCCCCGGCACGGTACAATGCGGCCATTGCTTAACGTGTAAACCGTTTTGGTCGGCGCAATCGCTGACCATCGGATGCACCCACCGGAAACCGACAATCATGCAACTATCTGATTCCTCCCTCTTTCGGCAGCAGTGCTACATCAACGGCACTTGGTGCGATGCTGACGACGGCAGCACGCTCAGTGTGAACAATCCGGCTACGGGCGACGAATTGGGCCGGGTTCCGCGTATGGGCGACAGTGAAACCGCACGAGCCATTGAGGCTGCCGAAACGGCGTTGCCGGCCTGGCGGGCACTCACCGCCAAGGAACGCGGGGCGAAGCTGCGCGCCTGGCACGCATTGATGCTCGAGCATCAGGAAGACCTTGCTCGGCTCATGACGGCTGAGCAGGGCAAGCCACTGGCCGAATCCCGCGGTGAAATCGGCTACGCAGCATCCTTCTTCGAGTGGTTTGCCGAGGAGGGACGGCGGATTTACGGCGACGTGATCCCACCACACCAGAGCGACAAGCGCATTGTCGTGATGAAGCAACCCATCGGTGTGTGCGCGGCCATCACCCCTTGGAATTTTCCGGCGGCCATGATCACGCGCAAGGTTGGCCCAGCGCTCGCCGCAGGCTGCACCATGGTCATCAAACCGGCCTCACAAACACCCTACTCTGCGCTCGCCCTGTGCGAACTGGCTGAGCGGGCCGGTATTCCGGCAGGCGTCGTGAGCTGTGTGACCGGCAGTGCTCGTGCCATTGGCGGGCGCCTGACAAGCGACCCTAAGGTCAAGAAAATCAGCTTCACCGGGTCGACTGAAGTCGGCAAAGTGCTTCTCGAGCAATGCGCAGGCACAGTCAAGAAGGCCTCGATGGAGCTCGGAGGCAACGCCCCCTTCATCGTCTTTGACGACGCCGACCTCGACAAGGCCGTCGACGGCGCGATGATCTGCAAATTCCGCAACGGCGGGCAAACATGTGTGTGTGCAAACAGAATTTATGTACAAAGTGGCGTCTACGAGGCCTTCAGCAAAAAACTGGCAGCCGCCGTGGACGCCATTCAAGTTGGTGACGGCACCGCTGATGGCACGACGCAAGGCCCCTTGATCGACGCCGCCGCCGTCGAAAAGGTCGAGGAACATATAGC
>CALDHJ010000449.1 GCA_937941555.1 uncultured Granulosicoccaceae bacterium
ACTTGGTGCCCCTTGGGGGCAAGGTGGTTGAGCTTGGAGGTGGCACGGGCGTCATGTCGCACTTTGCAGCCCAGCGCGCCAGCCGGGTCTGGTGTGTCGAATTCAACCCGGAGCTGGTCGCGCTCTCGAGAGCCTTGCTTGCACAAAACCCCAATGGTGAACGCGTGGAGGTCGTGCATGCTGACGCGAGTGCGTGGGTGCCGCCCGAGCCGGTAGATGTCGTGATCTGCGAGATGATGCACACTGGGCTCTTGCGTGAGCAACAGGCGGCTGTACTGCACAGCTTTAAGAACCACTACCTCGAGCGTTTTGGCGGCCCGTTGCCGAAATTCATCCCCGAGGCCTGCCTGCAAGCGATTCAACCGATCGAACAGGATTTTGTGCACGAAGGCTACTATGCCCCGTGCCTGCAATTTCAGTCGCCGGTTGCACACCAGGATCGCTCGATTGAATTGGGCCTGCCAACGATTTACCAGGCGTTCTGCTGGGACGAGGCCATCCCCACCAGCTGCAGCTTCAGCAACACCGTTGACATCGCACGCGATGGCCGGGTCAATGCGCTGCGCATCATCACCAAGAATGTGCTGGCCATCGTTGATGACGGACAGGACACCATCAACTGGCACAACCAGTACATGATCATTCCCCTGCAGGAACCTACCGATGTCTGTGCAGGTGACAAGCTGTGGGTGTCATTCCAATACAGCCCGGGCGAGCCGCTCTCGGCGCTGACCGATAACCTGATCGTGCACCACAAACCGCAGCAGGCCCTCACACAGCAAGAGGGTGAACTGGCCCGCAGCGCGTAGACAGCTGTGCGGGGCGTGGGCTGACGCTGACATTGTGCTTCGGCTTTTGCCCGGGTTCCGGGCAGATCACTGCGCTACCTGGCTCAAGCGGACGATCAATTCGGCGAGAGACTGAGGGGTAGTGACCATCGGCCAGTGGCCCGTGTCGAGTGTCTCGACGTGCCAATCGGGGCCGCACTGCGTTGGTGTCAGTGTTGCGCGCCAGTCCGGCCGGTCTCGTGTGCAGACAATACAGGTCCGGCGGTAGGGCGGTGATGCCGATTCGGTATAGGACAGGGGCTGGGTAAAACAGCCGAGTGGATGGGGTCTGGTGCGTGCGTGGAACCAGCTGAGGTCGTCGGGGGTGAAGTCCGTCATGACCGACAAGTCGGCGAGATCCGGCGGCACCGGCCACCGTGTGCCGTCGCCCAGCGCGGCGGCTTCAGCGCGAACCGCCTGTTGGCCTGCAGTGGAATAACCACTGGTGACACTCTGACCGGGGCTCGGGTGAAAGGCGTCGAGATACACCAGATGCGACAGCGCGTTCGGCCACTGGTCCGCGACACCCGTAATGACCATGCCGGCGTAGCTGTGCCCGATCAGCGTGACATCGGTCAGCGCATTGGATTCGATAAGGTGGCCGATGTCGTCGATGTGGGTCGACAGGTCGATGTTCCCTGCGTTTTCCGGAGGCGGGTCACCCAATCCGCTCAGAGACGGCGTGTAGACCGTGAGGTCGGTTTCCCGCAGGTATGGCGTGACGCGGTCCCAGCATGCGGCGCCGAGCCAGGCACCGGCGACCAGAATGGTTGATGGCATGGGCTAACTCACTGTGCAATAGACACAGACTACCGCAGCCACCTTTAGCCCGCGCGTCGGCTGCGCCGAAACTCGGCGGGTGGTATCAGGAAGTGGCGCTTGAACACCCGGCTGAAGGCCGCCTCGGACCCGTACCCGCTGCGCATCGCGACCTCGACGATCGGTAGCCCTGTGTCGGTGAGAAGCTGTCGCGCCAGTTGCATTCGCCATTCGGTGAGGTATTGCAGTGGTGTGCGGTGGAGCAGGTCGTTGAAGCGGTTTGAAAACGCGGTGCGCGACATGCCCGATTTTTTTGCAAGGCTGTCTACCGACCAACTGTGGGACGGGTTTTCATGAATCGCCGCCAGTGCCTTGCGGATGTGTGCATCGTTGAAGCCGGCCAAGCCCTTGAGGTGCTGGCCGTTCTCGAGCACATGCGACCGGATCGCCTGCGTGAAAATAATCTCCGCCAGATTGAGTGCAATCAGGTCGCTGCCGAGGTGATTGCTGCCGGCCTCGGAGCCGATGAGCCGCAGCGAATCGTCCAGCCAATCGGGTGACACCGCGCCGTATTTCTTGATGTGGATGAGTTGCGGCAAGGCGTCGAGCAAAACATGGCGTGCACCCGGATCGAAGGCGAAATGGCCGCAGATCAACTGTGTATCGTGGTCCGTCGGGGTGTCGCCAATGATCAAGGCCCCGCGACCGTCGAAGCCGGATTCTTCAACGACCTGGTCCAGCGTTTTGATGTCGACATCTGCCGGGTCGGCCAGGCTGTGGCCGGAGCCACCCGACACGATGATCAGATCGCCCTGTTCCAGTAACACGGTATCGCGTTGCCCCGCGACAGTGACAAAGCACCGCCCACGGTGAACGTAGTGAAACCGCGAGACGTTTTCGAAAGACGGGACTTCGACGCCCCAGGGTGCGGTGAAGGCGGTGCGAAAATACAGTGTCCCTGACATTTTCACGACCTTCAGAATGTCGCTCAATAGATCCATGGCTCAACCGTACTCGCAGCAGCACCCGTGGAAAACCCGGTGCGTTGTGGAAAAACAGTGAATTGTACGATCAGTCAAGAATGGTGAACGATCCATCATTCAGGTGCTCAGGGTGGCCTTGTTAGCCTGTGTTCCACGCGTTGACGCACACCGTTCAACCGCTCAAACGACACACACATCAACAACAAGGAATCACCATGAGAGTACCCGAAATCCTATTGGCCGTGGTCATGACATCTCTGGCCAGTTGTGCCACCGTTCAGGCCGATTCGCCGGCCGAACTCAACGACCTCGAAATCGCACACGTGGCCTATACCGCGGACAACATCGATATCCGATACGCACACTTCGCGCTTGCATTGTCGGACAACCCCGAGGTGCACGCCTTTGCGCGCACGATGATCCGTGATCACAACGCGGTGAACGAGCAGGCGCTTGCGCTGCTTGAGAAGCTCGAGGTGCAACCTCAAGACAATTTTCTCAGCCAGCAGCTGGTCGAGAATTCGGTGCGGCTTGTTGATGAGATGAGCAAGCTCAGAGGGGGCGCGTTCGACAAGCGTTACGCTGAGAATGAGCTCGCCTACCATCAGGCTGTGAATGCATTGGTGGCAAACGATTTCATTCCGAATATCGAAAACGCGGAAGTCAAATCGTTGTTCCAACAGGGTCTCGAAATCTTCCGCGCGCACGAGAAACACGCGCAGATGATGGTCGAACAGCTCAACTGAGTACGGTCATGACGCGACGCAATTTCTTGAAGAACGCGGCAACTGTCGTTGCCGCCCTGCAGGTGCCGGTTGCACAACACGCGACCGCGCAGGCGAGTGAGCCGGTGGTTCACCGCGTGGAGATCCAGCAGTTTCGCTTTGTTCCGGACACGTTGAAGGTCCGGCCGGGCGACCGCGTGGTGTGGGTGAACCGCGACATTGTGCCGCACACGGCAACCGCAGTGGATGGCAATTGGGACACCGGGAAAATCGAAGCCAATGGCGTCGCCGAGATCGCTGTCGTGACCGCCTCGACGAATGCGTATTTCTGCATCTATCACCCGTCCATGAAGGGCCGTTTGGAACTAGTCCCGGTTGACGCCTAGCCAGCTGGATCGCCACCCGTCGCGCTACTGACGAAGGCCATTCAGGCTTGAGTCGAAGCGTGTGACAGGCGGGTGGGCGGTCCTGGCAAACCGGATGTCCAGTGACCGGAATGCACGGATGGCACGAATCCTTGTCGTACAATTCGCCTGTCGGGTGGCCGCCGTGTGTGTGGGGCTCGAGCGCAATGCGGTTCCCAACAGAGGATGAAGTTCACCATGCCCTTTACACAAATCTCGCTTCGACGCGGCCGTTCCCTCGATTTTCGACGGGCTTTGATGGAGGAGGTGTACCTGGCGATGCGCGAATCAATCGGTATTCCGGAAGACGATCGCTTCGCCACCATCACCGAACTCGAAGACGGTAATTTCAACCACAGCGGCGACTACCTCGGCATCGAGCGATCAGAAGACGTGGTGTTCATCCGGATCACTCTGAACCGCGGCCGCACAACCGATCTGAAAAAGGCGCTCTACGCCCAGATTGCTGAGCGGTTGAATACAAACCTGGGCATCCGCAAAGAAGACGTTGTGATCAGCCTGCTGGAGGTCTCCCCGGAGGATTGGTCGCTGGGCAACGGGGACGCGCAGTACGCGTGAAGTGGGTTCTGCGTTCGCGCAGCTGATCGAACGGCTGTGCTGATGCGCAAACCGTTGCGGCGCCACGGCAATTACGTGGTACCTCTGTTGTGTAGGATGCTGCAGGGTGGACGGGAGCGTGGGTATGCTGAATGAGTCGAGTCTGATTGGGTTTGTCGCGACGAAGTGCCCTCCCGAGTCGAAAGCGTTTTACGGGAGCGTGCTCGTCTTGCGGCAACTGTCCGAGGATGATTACGCGATCGTGTTCGACGCGAACGGCGTCATGCTTCGTGTCCAGATCGTGGCCGAGCACAGCCCCCAACCGTTTACCGTGATGGGTTGGCGCGTCTCGAAGCTCCCGGCTCTGGCTGCTGAGCTCGTTGCGCGCGGGGTTGTGTTTGAACGGTTTGAAGGGCTTGATCAAGACGACAGCGGTGTCTGGGTTGCACCGAGCGGCGCGCGAATCGCGTGGTTCAAAGACCCGGATGGCAACCTGCTCTCGTTGACCGAGATCAGTTGAAGCGTCGGCGGTTACACTGCACCGAACACGGCGAAAATTCGTGCGCGCCGAGCAGAGTGAATCCACATGACTCAGATTGAACCGACGACACACTGTGTCGAAGCCATTGCGCCGTCATCCAGAACCTTTCTGGATTTTTCCCTTGCTACGGACCTCTCCGCGCTCAATGCCGACATCGCGATTCTCGGCATTCCCTTCGGGCTCCCCTACAGCGCCGACGGCCTGGCCAACGACCAGAGCCGGGCGCCGGATGCGTTGCGTCGCTTCCCGATCGACGCGGACATCGCTTACACCCGGCAACACTACGACTTCGATCTCGGTGGCACGCTGCTCGA
This sequence comes from uncultured Granulosicoccaceae bacterium, assembly GCA_937941555.1. Classification (GTDB taxonomy): domain Bacteria; phylum Pseudomonadota; class Gammaproteobacteria; order CALCKW01; family CALCKW01; genus CALCKW01. The sequence continues at coordinate 5,112 of CALDHJ010000449.1, forward strand.
TGACCGCGACATTCGCGTGGTCGATTGCGGCAATGTGCGCGGCGACCGGTCCGACCCGCGTCAGCACTATGCCAATGCGGAAGCAGCTGCGCGCGCGATCTTCGAGCGTCGCGCCACCTTGATTTCGCTTGGCGGAGACCACGGTGTGCCGATTCCGGTGCTGCGGGCGCTCGAGGTGTTTGGGCGCGAGATCACACTGGTGCAGATCGATGCGCACCTCGACTGGCGCGAGGACATCAATGGCGAGCGCGAGGGCTATTCGAGCCCGATGCGGCGGGCGTCCGAAATGCCTTGGATCGCTGACATCGTGCAGATCGGGCTACGCGGAATCGGCAGCGCGCGGGCAGCGGAAGTGAACGACGCGCGCGCCTACGGTGCCACGTTGCTCGATGCCTACACCGTGCACGAACGCGGCATCCCCTGGGTGCTGGACCAGGTCCCGGACGACAAACCGATCTACCTCACCGTGGATGCAGACGGCCTCGATCCGAGCATCATGCCCGGCGTGATCGCGCAGACACCCGGTGGGCTGAACTGGGTGCAGATTCGTCAGCTGGTGCACGGCCTCGTCAACAAGAACCGCCTGCTCGGCATGGACCTGGTCGAGATCGCCCCCAGCCGCGACGTCGGCGACACCACGCTGATTCACGCCGAACGGCTGCTCTGTAACGTCATCGGGGCGTGTGTCAGGGCGAATTACTACCGCTGAGTTTGTCGTGTCGGCTTGAGTGGCCTCAGGTCGTGCAGCGGGGATCGTCTTGCAGTTCGAGCGTGACGATGCGCAAGGCTGCCTCCACGCGTTTGGTAT
>CALDHJ010000450.1 GCA_937941555.1 uncultured Granulosicoccaceae bacterium
GCCGATGCAGATACCGCAACCGTGGTTCTCGACGAAGTAGGGAATGCACTTGTCGAAGTCGACATACCAGCGTTCGACCCCGCGCAGCGTCTGCTTCTCGGGCAGGATGGCTTGCGGCGGGCAGTTGGTGGTGCAGATCTGACAGGTGGCGCAGAAGTCATCGACGGCGATGTCGCGCGGCGCGTCGTGTGTGAGCCGGAGGTCGGTCACCACGGCACCGAGGCGGTACATCGAGCCAGCCTGTTCGGCGATCAGCGAGCCGTGTTTGCCGAGTTGTCCAAGGCCCGCATTGACCGCGGCCGGTATGTGCAGCATGTTGTGGATAGCGGCCTCGGCCTGCCACCCGATCGAGCGAATGTGGGCGGCGACCTGTGTGGCGATGCGGTCGCAGTGGCGGTATTCCGCCTGGATGGTCAGCGCGGCTTTTTCACTCGGTGCCCAAAGCGCCGCCTCGCGGTCCATGCGCACGGCAAAGACGATCACGTTCGGCACGTCGAGCAGCGGTCGGCTGTCGAAGGTCATATCGTCGGTGACGGCGGTCACACCAACCATCTCCGCACCCATGCCTTTGATCCGGTCTTTGAGTGACTCGGTGAAGGCGACGGGGTCTTCAACGGGCTGTTGCGTCGCCGCGGTGTCTCCCGCTGTGCCGAAAGACAGCCACTGGCGTTTGAGCAGGGCGATCAGTTCGGCGGGCGTTCTACTCGCCTGAAACAGGAACTCGAGCTTGCCCATCGGGTGCTTGTATTGCCAGGTGTGGAAGATCGGCGTGGCCGGGCGGTGTGCGGTTTCGCCCTGGCCGTTGAGTTGGTTACCGGATACCGGCGGCGTCTCGAGCGTGAAGCTGTAGTCGGTGTCCGGGTAGGCGTCGAGCTTCATGAACTTCGCCTTGCGCAGCCGCCCGGGGTTGGGTGTGAAATCCGCGGGCGTTTCGGTGTCCGTGCGCGCGCGGACCGGCGGGCCGAGGTCATCGAGGGTGATGGCGTCACCGGCCTGCTTGGCGGCCTGCCAGCGCTTGCGCGTGGGGCGGCCCTGAGTCACGTACCAATAGAGGGTGCCGGACAGGGCTTTGAGGCGTTTGCCGAGTCGGTCGAGGCCGCCGGGGCTCTTGTTGGTACCTGCGTCCACAGTGTCATCCTCCTCGCGGGGTGTCGCCAGACGCCGGCCGTGCGCCGGGTGCTGGGTGTGTGCGGTACCCTCAACTCTATCAGCGTGGCGGGTGCCGAATCGACTGCGGTAGAGTGGCGTGCACCCCCCAACGGGCCGATGCCATGTCCGACACCTCCCCATATGACCGCAGGCTGCGGGTGATCGGTGCCGGCTTGCCCCGCACCGGCACCCGCTCACTCAAATACATGCTCGAACACCTGCTGGGTGGCCCCTGTCACCACATGAGCGAACTGCATGCGCGGGGGGAGCCGGATATCACCAAGGTGATCGCCGCCTTGAAGGGTGATTTTGATCAATTCATCGACCTGCTCGATCCCTGGATTGCCGCGGTTGATTGGCCTGCGGCTCTCTTCTGGCGAGAGCTCGCGTCACGTTACCCGGACGCGAAGGTCGTGCTCTCGCACCGCAGTTCGTCAGAGATCTGGTGGCACAGCGCCGACGCCACGGTCTGGCAGGTCATGCGCCGGATCCGTGACGGCGAGCAGGCCGAGGTCGTGCCGGGGCTGCATGACCTCATGCGGCAGCGCGCCGGTTTCGATGCCGACCTTGCCGAGGAGAAAGCGCGCAGGCGCTATGACGCACACTTCGACGAGGTGGTCGCCACCGTCCCCGCCGACCGGCTGATCCTTTGGACGCCGGCGGAGGGGTGGCCGCCACTTTGTAACGCGCTCGGCCTGCCCATCCCGGACAAGCCGCCCGAACACGCCAACACGTCTGCGGAGTTCAAGCAGCGATTCCAACTTTGATGCGAACGCACAACGGCACGCGCCCACCGTCGGCGTTTTCAATCGAAGCGTGCAAGGGGTCTAGCGCGACGGTGTTCGGTGTGGACAGACCGGCGGACAGGGTGCAACCCTGTAACCAATACGTTGAGTCTGCGTTTTGAACGCTACTTTGTGGCAGGGAGGAACTGATGCACATCCGTGAAGAGCAGGTTGTAGAAGGGGGATTCGGTGGCCACATGCGCGTCAGCGCGGGCGAGCATGTGCGGATCACCAACCTCGAAGGGTCGCAAGTGTGTGACCTCTGGGCGTTCTCGCAAGCCAGCTCCGATGAGTTCCTGTCGGCGGAGCACACGCGATCAACCTTGCAAAAGCTGGTGCCTGCTGTGGGGGATTCACTCTTCTCCAACCGCCGCCACGCGATGCTGACGGTCACAGCTGATACCTCCCCCGGTACCCACGATTTTCTGATGTCCGCCTGTTGCCCACGGCGCTACGAGTTGCTCGGGCACGTCGGTTATCACCGCTCCTGCGCGGAGAATCTGTGCCTCGTGATGGAGGAGGCGGGGGCGACCGCGCACGAGCTGCCGTCGCCGTTCAACATCTTTCAGAACGTCGAGGTTCAGGCGGGCGGGCACATCGAGATCGTGCCACCCGCGGTGCAGGCCGGGCAGTATCTCGAGATGCGCGCCGAGAGCGACCTGCTGGTGGTGGTCTCCGCCTGCCCGATGGACATCGCGATGACCAACGGGCCGGACGGCAAGACACGCCCGATCAAGCTCGAGCGGCTCGGCTGAACACAAGTTCGGGCGCACCGTTGCGCAGACTGGCGCCAGTCCAACACTTCACGCTGTGTCGGGGTTGTCATCAGCGCGCGCCTTGTGGCGCAGCAGCGCCATCAGGTGTTGGTCGCGTAGGCGTTGCGCCGTCGGTATGGCGTGCACCGGGGTCGCCGCTTCGAGCTCGCTGCCGAGGCCGTTGGCCACGGTCTCCGACCAGTCGACGTCGTCGTCCGCCGCGCGCTTGAATCCGCGGTACATGTCGCCGTAACGCTCCACGTATTGCGCCACCCCGCCGGGGGCGTTGAGGTGGATGGTCTGCATCGGCCCCATGAACGACCAGCGCAACCCGAGTCCTTCTGCGACGGCCTTGTCGAGGTCGCGCGCCGACACCACGCCATCGCCAATCAACTTGAACGCTTCCTGCAACAACGCACCCTGCAAGCGGTTGACCACGAAGCCGTCGATTTCGCGGGCCAAGAGGATGGTCTCGCGGTCGCACGCGGTCATCAATGCGTCGACAGCCGAGACAACGCTCGCGTCTGTCCACGGCGTCGGCACGATCTCGACCGCCGGAATCAAGTGTGGCGGGTTGATCGGGTGTGCCACCAGACAACGGTGTCGACCGGGCAGATGCTCGCAATAACGCGAGGCGGCGATGCCGGATGTGGAGCTGCCGATCGGCACGTCCGGCGCTGCCGCGGCGTCGAGTCTGGCGGTGAGCTCCCGCTTGACCTCAAGCTGTTCGGGACCGCTCTCCTGGATATACACCGCGCCGTCCAGAGCGTCTTCCAGACGCGTCGACACCGAGAGCCGCTGCACCGCGGGCTCGGCCTCACTGGCATCGAGCAGGCCGGCTGTGACGAGATCGCCCAACCGCGCTGCGGTGGCGTCAAGCGCGCGCCCGGCGGCATCTGGCACGGGGTCGTACAGGGCCACGGTGTGGCCGGCCTGCGCGAACACCGTTGCCCAACTCTGTCCGATCAAGCCGCTGCCGACGATGGCGATTTTGGACATCCCGTGTCTCCTGTGGGCTGAAGTCAATGGCGAGCGTTCAGGCGCTTGCCGTGTGGGGTGTTATGCAAGCCAGGCGGGTGGCGTGTCGTCGGCGAAACCGGTTTGCGCGGCACGCGCGCAAGCGGCGAGCCCGCCAAAACGCACCGCCCGCCCCGAGAGCGCGGGGCCATAGTGTGCGTATTTGCCCGAGTTGGTCATGAGTGTTT
>CALDHJ010000451.1 GCA_937941555.1 uncultured Granulosicoccaceae bacterium
TGCTCGCCAATTCGCGCGCGACATATCGGTCTATAAGATTCATACAGAGCGGAGGGCTACGTGGCTCGGACAAGGTGTGTCGCTGAATATGATAGATTCTCGCGCACGCGCTGACACCTGTCGCCACTCACCCGCCAGCCCCTCACCGACGACTCAAACGTGTTCCGGAGACAGACCATGCGCCTTTCGACCCGCACCGCGGCCCCCGCCACACTCAAGACCGGGGCGTTGATCCTGCCGGTTGCAGCCGATGGCGGTCTGTCCGGCCCGAGCAACGCGGTAGACCGCGCCACGGCCGGGGCAATTACTGCGTGCATAAAAAGCGGAGACCTCGGCAAGGCCGCCGGTGCGACTGTCTGCCTGCGCCACACTGACGGCATCAAGGCCGAGCGGATTCTGCTCGTGAGAGCACACGCACCCGACGCCGAATTTACCGACCTCGAAACCGGTTTGTTCTCGGCCATGACAGCCCTCGCCAAGACCGGCGCGCGCGATGCCGCGAGCTTCCTGACCGCCGCGGGCCACGAAAAATTCGACAATGCGACGCTGGCGCACATTGAAGTGTGCGCTCTGCGCGACGCGACCTACCGATTCGACGCGCACAAGAGCACACGCCCCGACGCTGCCACGCTCGACCGCTACGCGCTGATCGCCGAAGACAAATCGTCAGGCGCCGCCATCAAGCGCGGCACCGCTGACGCCGACGCAATCTGTTCTGGCGTGGCATTGAGCCGCGACCTCGGCAACACACCGCCGAACGTCTGCACCCCGGAATGGCTCGCCGGTCAGGCGCGCGCGCTTGGCAAAGACCACGATGCCATGCGGGTCACCGTGCTCGACGGCGCGCGCATGGAAAAACTCGGCATGGGCGCCTTGATGGCCGTGGCGCGCGGCTCGCGCAACCCACCGCGTCTCATGGCCATGCAATATCAAGGTGGCAGCAAGAAGCAGAAACCCGTGGTGTTGGTCGGCAAGGGCGTGACATTCGACACCGGCGGCATCAGCATCAAACCGTCGGCTGCCATGGACGAAATGAAGTTCGATATGTGCGGTGCGGCGGCGGTGTTCGGCGTCATGCAAGCCGTGGCCGCACTGAAGCTCAAGTGCAATGTGGTCGGCGTGGTCGGCGCCGTGGAGAACATGCCCGACGGCGATGCCTACCGCCCGGGTGATGTCCTGACCAGCCTGTCGGGCAAGACCATTGAAGTCCTGAACACCGACGCCGAAGGCCGCCTCGTGCTCGCCGACGCCCTGACCTGGTCCGCGCGTTTCAAGCCGTCGGCCATCATCGACATCGCCACCCTCACCGGCGCTTGTGTGGTCGCGCTCGGGCGGCACGCAAGCGCCGTCATGGGCGACGACGTGTTGTGCACCGAGCTCGTGCTTGCCGGACAGGACAGCGGCGATCGCGCCTGGCAGTTGCCGTTGTGGCCCGATTACAAGAAACAACTCGACAGCGTGGTGGCCGACTTCTCGAACCTCGGCGGCAGCCCGGGCGGTGCGATCACTGCCGGTGCCTTTCTCTCGCACTTCACCGAAGATCAGGTCTGGGCCCACCTCGACATCGCCGGCACCGCCTGGCCACACCGCGGTCGCAAGTGGGCCAGCGGCAGACCGGTTCGGTTGCTGACGCGCTATCTGCAGACCGTCGCTGAGGCGAGCCGCGCATGACCCGCGTCGAATTTCACGTGGTCGAGAGCGGCGCGCACAACGCACGCCTGCAGTACGCAACCGACTGGCTCGGCGCGCTGGGCACCCACGTTCGCGCGCACGTGCTCATCGACAACGACCTGCCACCGGCTGACCGCGCAACGCTCGTTGCGGCCTGCACCCACATCAGCTTGCTCGCCGCCGCAGACCCACCACCGAGACCGGACAAGAACACCGTTCTGATCAACCTCGCAACCCAGGTGCCGCCTTTTTTCAGTCGTTACCGCTGCGCACTGGACATCGCCGACAAGCGCGGCGCCACGGTCGAGTGCGACCGCGCGCGCTACCGCTTCTACCGCGACCGCGGCTACCCGATCACGCTGCACACGATCGACGCTCAGGAGGTGGCATGAGTACCGAGAAAGAACCCCCGCTGCTCGACGACGTCGTCAAGCGCGGCGACGAAGACCTGATAAAGGCCGCGCGCCTCGAGCGCGAAATCATCGACGAACTCAACCGCATGGCCCCGCGCGAACCCGGCAGTGCCCCGCGCACGCCGCTCAATCGGCCCGCAGACCTGGCCGATGGTTCGCTCGAACAGGCCATCGATGCCATCGTGCAGACGCACTGCGACGCGATGCGGCTCGAAGTGCAACAACTGCTCAAAGACCGCCTCGGCTGATCTGTCGCGCGGTAGTGGCGTTCTAGCCCATATTGGTTCAAGCCAGTCACCCCTCCGGCCGATACGGGACGATGAACCCGAAATTCGGCCGAACCCCATGCCTCGCACTGCCCTCTGTCTGCTGCTGACCGCCCTGTTTCTCACGCTAGCGCGCCCCGTGGCCGCCGAGGACGAAGCCCCGGCAGCACCGAGCGGAAAACCGATCTTCGTGAGCATGGTGCCGCACTTTACAGTCAACCTCGGTATCGCCCGATTCCTCAACATGACCGCCGAGACGCACGTTGGCGATGAGGAGACCAAGGAATCCCTGACCGAGCACATGCCGGCGATTCGCCACACCATTCTGATGATGCTCGCGGACCTCAAACCCGAAGACCTCGCCACCGCGCGGCAGAAAGAGATCGTGCGACGCGACGTCAGCCGCGCGATCCGCAAGACGCTGCGGGACATGGGCGGCGAGAACAACATCAAAGGCTTCTACATCACCAGCATGGTGATTCAGTAGCACACCGCGGGGCCAGGGCCCCGCGAACTCGGCGTGATCGGGTAAACTGGCGGATTGCATTCACACGCCGCTGCCCGACCCGCCATGGACAAGACCTACCAACCTGCCGACATCGAATCCAGCCTCTACGCCGAGTGGGAGGCCAACGGGTATTTCGTCAACGCAGACAGCCAGGCCGAGTCCGACCCCTACTGCATCATGATCCCGCCGCCGAACGTCACCGGCAGCCTGCACATGGGTCACGCCTTTCAGCACACCATCATGGACACTCTCGTGCGCTACCGCCGCATGCGCGGCGACGATGCGCTCTGGGTGGTCGGCACCGACCACGCCGGCATCGCAACGCAGATGCTGGTTGAGCGCAAGCTCGCAGCCGAGGAGAACAAGACCCGGCACGACCTCGGGCGCGATGATTTCATCGACAAGGTCTGGGACTGGAAAGCCGAGTCGGGTGGCAACATCACCAGTCAGATGCGGCGCCTGGGCAACAGTGTCGACTGGTCGAACGAACGCTTCACCATGGACGACGGCTTTTACAAGGCCGTCAAAGAAGCCTTCATCAAACTGTACGACGACGGCCTGATCTACCGCGGCAAGCGCCTGGTCAACTGGGACCCGAAACTCCATACCGCCATCTCTGACCTCGAAGTCGAGAACAAGGACAGCAACGGCTCGCTCTGGCACCTGCGCTACCCGCTCGCCGACGGCGCGACCACGCAAGACGGCAAAGACTACCTCGTGGTCGCGACCACGCGCCCCGAGACGCTGCTCGGTGACACCGGCGTCGCGGTCAACCCCGACGACCCGCGCTACCAGGCGTTGATCGGCAAGGACGTGATACTGCCGCTCGCCAACCGCCGAATCCCGATTGTCGCCGACACCCACGCAGACATGGAAAAAGGCACCGGTGCGGTCAAGATCACACCGGCTCACGACTTCAACGACTAC
>CALDHJ010000452.1 GCA_937941555.1 uncultured Granulosicoccaceae bacterium
TGCCGGGGTCGCCACCGAGCAAGGTGACAGACCCGGGTACGAGCCCCCCGCCGAGCACGCGGTCGAGCTCACCGATACCTGTTGGGGTGCGGCTCTCTTCGCTGTAGGTGACGTCGGCGAGGCGAGAGATTGTCTGAGCCTGGCCCGCGTAGCCGACGGGGCGTGCGGCGGTACCAGCCGGCGGTGCTGCGGCTGATTCCTCGAGCGTGTTCCAGCTCTCGCAGTCGCTGCACTGGCCACTCCATTTGGTCGATACGGCACCGCAGGCAGTACACGCGTAACTGGCGCGTGCTTTAGCCATGATGTCGCTGCCCCCGTGGCAACGGCTGTCGGGGTGTCACGCAGGGTCTTCCGTGTCGGGATCTGGAGGCGGTGCAGACAGGGTCACGCGGGCGGTGTCGACCGCGTTGCCGTCGAGCGCGAGCACTTCCACTGCGTTGCCGTCAATGTCGAGGGTAGTGCCAACATCGGGCAATGACTCGAGTTGCTCCAGGATCACGCCATTCAGCGTTTTCGGGCCGTCAGTGGGCAGCGACCAGCCGAACTCGCGGTTAAGCGTGCGCACCGGTGTCGCGCCGTCGACGAGAAATTCGCCGTTGTCCTGGGGTTGTATTTCGGGCGGCGCGGCATAAGCGTCGTCAGTGAATTCGCCAACGATCTCCTGCAGGATGTCTTCGACAGTCAGAAGGCCTTGAATGTCACCGTACTCGTCGACAACAAGACCCGAACGCCGCTTTTCGCGCTGAAAATTCAGCAGCTGCACGTTGAGTGGTGTGTTCTCGGGTATGAAGTACAGCTCCTGCAGTTCTTTTTCGAGTCCGGAGCGGGTGAGGGTCCCCGAACGCGCCGGGTTGAACACCTTGCGCAATTGCAGGAGTCCGGCGGCCTGATCGATGTTCTCGCGGAACACCAGCAAACGCCCATGCGGGGAGTTGACGATCTGCTCGAGCATGACCTCCCAGGGCTCATCGAGGTCGACGCCTTCGATCTCGTTGCGCGGCACCATCACGTCGTTGACCGTAACCTGCTCGAGGTCGAGCACGTTGAGCAGCATGTCAACGTGTGCCTTGGGGATCTTCTTGCCCGAGTCTGCGAGTACGGTGCGCAGTTCGTCGCGGTTGAGTGCGTCTTCGTTCAAGGGCACCTGGGTGGCACCAAACAGCTTGAGCACGAGATTGGCCATGAGGTTGACCAGCAGCACCAGGGGGTAGAGCACCTTCAGCAGCGGCACGTACACGTAAGACGCCACGAACGCGAGCTTTTCGGGGTGCCGTGTGGCGAGTGTCTTCGGGGCGACTTCGGCGAAAATCAGGACGACCAGAGTCATGATGCCGGTTGCAATGGCGATGCCGGGCTCGCCCCACAGATCGAGTGCGATCGCGGTGGCGATGGCGGAGGCCAGAATGTTGACGAAATTGTTGCCCAGCAGGATCAGCCCGATCAGACGATCGGGTCGCTCGAGCAGTTGTTGCGCACGCCGAGCACCGCCGTGGCCCTCTTTGGCAAGATGGCGCAGGCGGTATCGATTCAGGGTCATGAGGGCGGTCTCGGAACCCGAAAAGAAACCCGAGAGCACAATGAGCACCAGCAGCAGTCCGGCCAGAAAGCTCAGATGAAATTCGTCCAAGAGGGGTTTTGCAACCGCAGAAGCGAGCACCCGTTCTAAGCGGCAAGGGCTGCGGTGTCAAGTGTCAGTGCGGCGAGAGTGTCCTGCGTTGCCGCCTTGGATGCGGCGTTGCGAATCGCCGTGGTGCCGGAACACGCTTGGACAGCCGACGTTGTGGCCCGACTAGGCCGACGGTGTGATCAGGATCTCAAGCACCAGTTTGCTGCCGAAGAAGCCCACCAGCAACAACGCCATGCCGATGAGCGTCCAGCGTACGGCGGTCTTTCCGCGCCAGCCGGCGAGCCAGTGACCACCGAGCAGGGCGGCAAAAACCGCCCAGGCGAGCAGGGAAAAGACGGTTTTGTGGGCGACCTGTTGGGCAAACATGTCGTCGAGAAAGACGAAGCCGGAGGCAATGGCGGCGGTCAGCACCACCAGCCCGATGGTCAACAGGTGGAACATCAGCCGCTCGAGTGTTGCCAGCGGTGGCAAGCCGCGGGGCCCCGTGCCGGGCGCGCGGCGCAGGCGGGCGGTGTGCCAGGCGACCAGACAGGACTGCGCGGCGGCGAGGCAGAGCAGTCCGTAGGCTGTGAGCGACAGCCAGACGTGCACCCAGACGCCGGCCTCCAGAGCATTCGATTCCGGTGTCTGCAACAGTGGGACTGTTGCGACCACGAGTGCCGAGAGCGGCAGAACCACGACGCCCAGGCTTTCGACCGGGTGGCGAACCGCGAGGCAGAGCAGGGTGAATACCATCGCCCAGGTGGTCAGCGAGAGCGCGTTGGCGATGGCGACGTTCATGTTGTCTGCAACCGCCACCGATGCGGCGTGCGCGATCAGTGCGAGCGCGACTGGCGCCAGTCGCTGCAGCAGGGACTGATCCGGTGTGCTGCCGTGGAGGCCGCGCCACCAACGCAGCGCCGAGAATCCGTACAGCGCGGCCGCAACCAGGCCCAGCACCGCACTCACCGGCGACACCTCAGGGTGTCATGGCGCGCGACGATCGGCAGGCAGAGGTGTGTCACGGCGGTGAGATCCACGCGGTGGTTGGGTCGGCATACAGTATAATGCGGTGACGATCCGGCGCAGTAGCGCCGACACCCTCCCAACTGCCCACGGCTGGAAGTCGCATGTTTGCCAACCTCAGCGAACGCCTCGGTACCACGCTCAAGAACCTCCGTGGTCAGGGGCGCATTACCGAACAAAACGTCAAGGACACGCTGCGCGAAGTGCGTATGGCTCTGCTCGAAGCGGACGTTGCCCTGCCGGTGGTCAAGCGGTTCATTGACCAGGTGCGTGATAAAGCGCTCGGTGTGGAAGTGCTGCAGAGCCTCACGCCCGGGCAGGCGCTGGTCAAGGTAGTGCACGACGAGCTGGTGGCCGTCATGGGGGCCGAAAACGCGTCCCTCGATCTGAGTCAGCAACCGCCGGCAATTGTTCTGATGGCGGGCCTCCAGGGCGCGGGCAAGACCACGACTACGGCGAAGCTCGCGCGGCACCTTGTCGAGCGTGAAAACAAGAAAGTCATGGTGGTCAGCTGTGACGTCTACCGGCCGGCCGCCATCAAGCAGCTCGAGACCCTCGCGAAGGATGTGGGTGTCGGGTTCTTTCCGTCCTCGACAGACGACAAGCCCGAGGCCATTGCGCGCGCCGCCCTCGAAGAGGCCCGCCGACAGCTCGTGGATGTGCTGCTCGTCGACACGGCTGGTCGACTCGCGATAGATGACGCGATGATGACCGAGATCAAGTTGCTGCACGCAGCGGTCGATCCGGTTGAAACCCTCTTCGTGGTCGACGCCATGACCGGCCAGGATGCGGCCAACACGGCGGCGGCTTTTGGCGAAGCGTTGCCCCTGACCGGTGTGGTGCTGACCAAGACCGACGGTGATGCACGGGGTGGTGCAGCGCTGAGTGTGCGCACCGTCACCGGTGTGCCGATCAAGTTTCTTGGTGTGGGCGAGAAGACCGCGGCGCTCGAGGCCTTCCACCCCGACCGTGTGGCTTCGCGCATTCTCGGCATGGGCGATGTCGTCTCGCTGGTCGAGGAAGTCTCGCGCCAGGTCGACGTCAAGAAAGCCGAAAAACTTGCGCGCAAGGTCAAGAAGGGCAAGGGCTTTGACCTTGAAGACATGCGTGAACAGCTCATGCAGTTGCAGAACATGGGCGGTATCGAGTCGATGCTCGACAAGCTGCCGGGCATGGACCAGTTGCCCGACCACGTGCGCCAGAAGGCCATGGACCAGGCGTCCGGCGGCGGGGATGTGAAAAAGAACATCGCCATCATCAGCTCCATGACGCCGCGCGAACGCCGTTTCCCGGACCTGATCAAAGGCTCGCGTCGTCGGCGTATCGCCGCGGGTTCGGGCACACAGGTTCAAGACGTCAACCGCCTGCTCAAGCAACACCTGCAGATGAGCAAGATGATGAAGAAAATGGGCAAGGCCGGCGGCATGAAGAAGATGATGCGCATGATGGGTGGCGGGGGCGGGATGCCCGGCATGCCACCGATGCCGCCGGGCATGCCAAAGCTGTAAAAAGCCTGGCATTGCATTGCCGTCGTCACTCGGTGGATTCTCCACAATAGTCGCTTAGGCTCCTTCGAAAGGCCGACAGGCTTGCGCTTCGAACGAACACGATCGGTTTGTTTTGGCGCTGGCACAAACGCTTTGCGCGGTGCATCGCACTGTGGCTCAACATCTTCGTGTTGCACATGACGACATCGGCTTTTGACACGAGGTCGTCGATCCGGGCATCGGCCGTCTCTGTGCCACCGTCGTAGTGCAGAAAATGCCCCTTGTGTTGTTCCACCGCCTCGCGCATGAAGCGGCATTGCCGGGTTTGGCCGCCCAACAGCAGTACACAACGTCCGCACACGCCCCTTGGCGAAGGTGGGAGAGTTGTGCGTTCTTCCATGCACAGTGCGGCAGCCTGCTCGATGTCTGGCCGTGGCTTGTGCGGTGTGTGCACCGAACTCGGCGTCTGATTGATCCGCGCGCGTTGGTGGCGCAACACTTGGCGTTGGCTCTTGTCCAGTTGCGCACTCAAGCGGTTGTTTTCAGCCTTCAACACCGACAGCTGTGAACGCAGTTGGTCAACTTGACTGGCCGTCTTGGCCATGATCTCGGCTTCCGTTTTTCTCAGGTGAACGGCGTGGTTCGCGCGTTCCTGTGCCAGCGCCTCTCTCAACTCCCGACTCAGGGCGTCCGAGCGGTTGCGCTCTTCGATCAGCCGGTTGATTCGCCGCTGTTGATTCGTCGCGCGTTCACACCCGCTGTGCGAAAGCATGTGGACATCGCCATAGACCAAGTCCAGCAGCGTCGAACTGCAGAGCGCATGACTGACGACGGACCACAGTGCGTTCGCAATGCGATCGCCCTTTTGCTCGGATTGCCAGAATGCCTGCAGCGTGGCGGTGTTCATGCCTCGCGTCTCAGCAATCTCCTGTCGATATTTGCGTTTCAAGAGTGAATCGAGCCGACCGGGTACGCCGGTTCGGGGATCGGAGCATGCCTGAACAATCGCGTGGTGCTGTTCGTAGGCCGTGAGCAGCGCAGGGTCGTGTCCGGCGGTTTTGCACAGGGATCGCGTTTCCCGGGCATCAAGGCATGAGCCCACCACAGGACAATGCATCCAGTTGGGCAGATCGCTGATACGTCGGCGATCCGGTCGTCTTGTTGGCTTCCCGGCCAGCGTACGCTTACCCACAAAGTGTCCTGGATCTACCGGGAGGTCAGCCGCTCTTCGCACCATGTGCCTCGCTATCCCTTGCGATATGAGTTTCGCCTTAATATATGATAATGATTATCATTTGCAAGTGGCTACGGTTCGGCACGCCGTCGCCTGATCGTATGGGCGTTGGGGGCCTGCGAACGGTCTACCCTCTTGAATTCCGGGGTCCCGCCTAAACTTCCGGTGTATGGCGGCGTCCGACAGTCATCGTTTGCGCGACCCGCTCCACGGGTGCGTGGACTCATCCAGCGTCCGGCAACGAGGCAGCGAGCACATGAATGTTCAGGAAATAGCGGCTTTTTCGGATGGCGCAGTCGGGGGCAATCCCGCCGGGGTGTGGCTCGGTGATCAACCCCTTGGGCGCGACCACATGCAGGCCATTGCAGCCGAGCTTGGCCACTCTGAAACCGCCTTTGCAGTGCCGGAAGGAACCGGTTGGCGAGTGCGGTACTTTTCACCGGCGATGGAGGTGCCGTTCTGTGGGCACGCCACCGTTGCGCTCGGCGCGGCGCTTGCGATGGCGCACGGCAACGGGGTGTTTCCGCTGCTGCTTAACGACGGCGAGATCTCGGTTGAGGGGCGTGATCATCACGGTGAGCTGACCGCTGCATTGCAGTCGCCGCCGACGTCGCATACGGCGTTGAGTGACGCACAACTCATGCGCTACCTGTCGCTGCTTGGTTACCAGCACGATGATTTGTCGAACGACTTGCCGCCAGCCTTGATTCACGCTGGCGCCGACCACTTGTTGCTACCGCTGTCATCGCGCGCGGCACTGTCACGCCTCGACTACGACCTCGAGACCGGTGCACGGATCATGCGCGGAGACGGCCTGGTGACGGTTATGTGCGTGTTTGCCGAGTCGGCGACGGTGTTCAGTTGCCGTAATGCCTTCGCCTCGGGCGGCGTCAAGGAGGACCCGGCAACCGGGGCTGCGGCGGCGGCATTTGGCGGGTATTTGCGTGATGCCAAGCTCTCAACCGAGCGTGTGCTGGATCTCAAGCAAGGCGACGACATGGGCATGCCGTCTCGCATACGGGTCGAGTACAGCGAGGTGCCCGGCAGCAGCGTTCGCGTGTCGGGTCAGGCGCGTGTGATGGGCGCGACCCGCGCGGTGGGCGAGCCGCTCGAAACCGAAGCCTGATTTTTGATTACCGCGCACGCCTGTCAGCGTGCGCGATGTTCCCGCTAATCGTCTTTGTTGAGCGAACCCGATCGTGTGTCAGGCGGTCGCGCGTGTGATCTGAATCTGCTGGCCCGCAACCCGCACTTTCTTGAGGTGATTGAGAATGGCTTTGGGCATGCCGTCTGGCAGATCGATGAACGTGTGGTCGTGGTTGATTGCGATGCGCCCGATGTATTTGCTCGCAAGCCCCGCTTCGTTGGCAATGGCACCGACAATGTTTCCGGGCTTGACGCGGTGCTTGGCGCCCACTTCGATACGGTAGGTCGTCAGTTCTTCATCGTTGTGCGCACGACGGGAGCCGGGCTTGCGCTTATCACCCTGCGCTGGACTGCGCTCCTGAAATTTCTTGTCACCTGCTGCGCGCTCGTGGCGGTTCGGCCGTTTTTCGGCCTGACGCGGTTTGTCCTTGGCGAGGAAGGGGCGTTGGCCCTGCAACTGAGTCGCGATAGCGGCCGCTGCCTCAACCGGATCGAGGCTGTGCTCGACTTGCAGTTCTTCGATCAGCTGCTTGAAGAAGGAGATGTCTTCTTCGCCAGCAGTTTTCAGGATGTCCGCTTTGAACTGCTTCACTCGGTGCTTGTTGATTGCACGCGCCGACGGCACTTCCATCCATTCGATCTTCTGGCGTGTGGCGCGCTCGAGGGTGTCGACCAGACGCCGCTCGCGCGGTGCAACAAACAGGATCGCGTCGCCCTCTCGACCGGCGCGGCCGGTGCGGCCGATGCGGTGGATATAGGTCTCGGCATTGGACGGCGCGTCGTAATTGATGACGTGACTGATGCGCTCGACGTCGAGCCCGCGTGCGGCGACATCGGTGGCGACGACGATATCGATCTTGCCGATCTTCAGGTTCTCAACCGTGCGCTCGCGCAGTGACTGATCGACATCACCGCTGAGTGCGGCTGCGCGCAACCCGCGCGCTTGCAGCATTTCCGTGACTTCAACCGTGCTCGCTTTGGTGCGAACAAAAACGATGGCACCGTCGACCGCTTCGAGTTCGAAGAGTCGCGCGAGCGCCTCGTTTTTCAGGCCCATACCGGGTGCCTGCAACACGCGTTGGCGCACGCCAACAGCGGTGCGGGTCTTGGCTTTGATGGTGATGTGGGCGGGATCGACGAGGTGTCGGGTCGCGATGCGTCGAATCGGGTCCGGCATGGTGGCAGAGAACAGCGCGAGCTGGCGGCCCTTCGGGCTTTGCTCGAGAATCCACTCGACATCGTCAATGAAGCCCATCCGCAGCATCTCGTCGGCCTCGTCGAGCACCAGCGCGCTCAACGCGCCGAGCGGGAGGCTTTCGCGCCGCATGTGGTCCATGACGCGCCCGGGCGTGCCGACGACCACTTGGGCGCCAGCCCGCAATGCATCGATTTGTGGCCGATACGGTTGCCCGCCACACAAGGTGGCAACCCGCACGCCGCCCACCGCTGACGCGTATTGTGTGAAGGCGTGGGCAACCTGATTGGCGAGCTCGCGTGTCGGGGCGAGCACCAGCACCTGCGGCTTGCGTACCGTGGTGTCGATGCCGGCGAGGGTGGGCAGCGCGAATGCCGCGGTCTTGCCGGTGCCGGTCTGGGCCTGGCCGACGATGTCGCGCCCGGCCAGCAGGGCCGGAATCGCCTCGCTCTGAATAGGCGTCGGTGTGTCGTAGCCCATGGTCGCGAGGGTGCGCGTGAGGGTGTCGGGCAGGCCGAGCTCGACAAAGGTGTTGGTGGTCATGTTCTGAGACTCCGTGGCGCACTGGGCGACGGTCTTGCAACCACCGGGCAGGCAAACCAGCCATTATACCGTTCTCGTTGCGGTTTGGCGTGCAATCGCACAGCGTTGTGATGCGTTTCCCGGTCTTTGCGCGCGCACATCTGCCATTTGCAGGGCCTGTGGGCGGGTGCTTTTGCGACAATACGGGCTCTACGACGGGGAACAAACATGGCAGGCAGCACGATCCGATGGGGCATTGTGGGCTGTGGGGATGTCACGGAGGTCAAAAGTGGGCCGGCCTATCAGCAAACCGACGGGTTCTCGCTCGACGCCGTGATGCGGCGGTCGGCGGACGAGGCGGCTGATTATGCTCGCCGACACGGTGTGCCCCGGTGGTACGCCAACGCCGCTGAGCTCATCAACGACCCCTGGATCGACGCTGTCTACATCGCAACGCCGCCGGCCAGCCACTGTGAGCTCGCGCTCGCGGTGGCAGCTGCCGGCAAGATCTGCTGTGTCGAGAAGCCGATGGCCAACTCGGTGGCCGAGTGTGAACGCATGAACGCTGCGTTTACAGCCGCTGGGTGTCCGCTTTTTGTCGCCTACTACCGGCGGTCGTTACCGCGATTTGTCCAGATCGCGAAGTGGGTGGCCTCAGGCGCAATCGGCGAGGTCCGGCATGTTGGCTGGCGCTTGATCAAGCCACCCAGTGAGGGTGATCGCGGCTCGGATTCCGCTTGGCGCACTGACCCGGCTGCCGCCCCGGGCGGGTATTTCGACGACCTGGCAAGCCACGGCCTGGACGCTTTTGACTATCTGCTCGGCCCGATCGAGCGGCTTGGCGGGCAGGCGGTCAATCAGGCTGGGTTGTATGCGACCGTGGACGCTGTGGTCGCCACCTGGCAGCACCCGGGATTGGTGACCGGCTGTGGCAGCTGGCACTTTGGCGGCGCTGTGCACGAGGAGGAGGCCGTGATCGAAGGCAGCCTGGGACGTATCCGATTTGCCGTGTTCGACGACCGCCCCATCGTGCTGGACTGCCCGGACGGGCAGGACATCTGCGATCTGCCGGACCCGCCGGTGGTGCAGCTGCCCCACGTTCAGAACATGGCGCGTTCTCTGCGCGAAGGGGCGGCACACCCGTCCACAGGAGAGAGCGCGGTCCGCACAGCGCGCTCAATGGCTGCCGTAATCGGGCCTCGGCGCGTGGGCTGAGGCCTCCGATCTGGCCCATCAACTCGGGTCGGTTTCAGAGTCTTTGTAAAAAAATCCGGAGCGGGATTCCCGCGCTGCGTATTTGTGCGTTATGATTGCGAGTTCGCCGGACCAGACGCGAGCGCGAGTGCGCGCGCCTCAGGAAAGGTTCAATCATCCTTTACCGGATAGCGTACAGATTATGGTTACGATTCGTCTCTCTCGTGGCGGAGCCAAGAAAAAGCCCTTTTATCAAGTGGTTGTCACCGACAGCCGCAACCGCCGCGATGGCCGCTACATCGAGCGCCTCGGGTACTTCAACCCCTGCGCGTCTGGTTCGGCTGAGCGGTTGAACCTGAAGATTGACCGGGTCGAGCATTGGGTCGGTCACGGTGCACAGTTGTCTGACCGTGTTGCCAGCCTCGTCAAAGAGCACAAGAAAGCAGCAACCGCCAGCGCGGCCTGATGCCGTGAGTGCCCCGCAGGATCCCGTGTTGTTCGGGAAATTGACCGGGCACTATGGCGTCAAGGGTTGGGTCAAGGTCTATGCCTACACCCGTCCGCTGGACGCGCTTCTCGATTATCGCCGTTGGTGGATCGAGTCAGCGAATGGCTGGCGAGTACTGGAGGTGGCCGAAGCCCGACTGCACGGCAAGGGCATTATTGCGCGCATTGATGGCGTGCATGAGCGCACTGCCGCCGAGCCGTTGCTCGGAGTGGAGTTCTTCGTGCAGCGCGGCGATATGCCTGCAGCAGACGAAGGCAGCTTTTACTGGGCCGACCTGGTCGGGCTGACGGTGGTGAATCTCGACGGCGAGTTGCTCGGTCGGATTGACCACTTGTTCGAAAACGGAGCGAACGACGTGATCGTGGTTCGCGGTAAAGACAAAGAGCGATTGATCCCGTGGGCTC
>CALDHJ010000453.1 GCA_937941555.1 uncultured Granulosicoccaceae bacterium
TCGTCATGAGCACGCTCGTCATCGACAACTACGACTCCTTCACCTTCAACCTGGTGCAATACCTCGGCGAACTCGGCGAGGCGCCGGACGTGCACCGCAACGATGAAATCGACATCGCCACCATCGAGGCGATGGCACCGGAGCGCATCCTGATCTCCCCGGGGCCTTGCACGCCAAGCGAGGCGGGGATCTCCAAAGCCGTGGTCGAGACCTTCGGCGGGCGGGTGCCGATCCTCGGCGTCTGCTTGGGCCACCAGTCGATCGGCGAGGTGTACGGCGCGACCGTCGCCCGCGCCGAGCGCATCATGCACGGCAAATTGTCCGAGGTTCACCACCACGGGGTGGGGGTGTTCGACGGGCTGCCAACGCCCTATCGGGCGACGCGGTATCATTCGCTTTCGATAGTGCAGGGCACGGTGCCGGACTGCCTCGAGGTGACCGCCTGGACCGAGCGCCCCGACGGCAGCGTCGAAGAGATCATGGGTGTGCGACACCGCACGCTCGCGGTCGAGGGGGTGCAGTTTCACCCCGAGTCGATCAAGACCGAGCACGGCCATGCACTGCTCGCGAACTTCCTGAAAATGGAGCAAAGCGCATGAACATTTCCGAGGCCATCGGCCATGTCCTCAAAGGCGAGGACCTCGACGCCGAGTCGATGCAATCGGTGATGCGGGAACTCATGACCGGTGTCGCAAGCCCGGCCCAGATCGGGGGTTTCCTCGTCGGTCTGCGTGCCAAGGGCGAGACCGTAACCGAGATCGCCGCCGCCGCCGAGGTCATGCGCTCGCTCGCCAGCCGCGTCTCCGTCGACGGCGACCCGGTCGACATCGTCGGCACCGGGGGAGACGTCGCCGGTACGTTCAATGTCTCCACGGCCAGCAGCATCGTTGCCGCGGCCGCGGGCGCCGTGGTCGCGAAACACGGCAACCGCTCGGTCAGCAGCCGCACCGGTGCGGCCGATCTCTTCGAGCTCGCCGGCGTCAACATCGAACTCGACGCCGAGCAGGTCGGCCAGTGCATTGCCCGCGCCGGCCTCGGTTTCATGTTTGCCCAGCGCCACCACAGCGCGATGAAGCACGCCGCCGGTCCGCGCCGGGAGATGGGGGTGCGCACCGTCTTCAACGTGCTCGGCCCGCTGACCAACCCCGCCTTCGCCCGCCGCCAGGTCGTCGGGGTGTTCACGCCCGACCTCGTGCAGCCGATCGCCGAAGCCCTCGGCGAGCTTGGCAGCACGCACGCCATGGTGGTGCACGCGCTCGAAGGTATGGACGAGATCAGCGTCTCGGGTGAAACCGAGGTGGCAGAGCTGCAAAACGGTGCCGTGCGGTGCTACCGCCTGAGCCCGGCCGATATTGGTCTTGGCAGCCACGCGATCGAGGCGGTGCGTGTGCCCGATACCGCCGCGAGCCTCGAGATGATCCGCTCGGTGTTCGACGGCAAGGCCGGTGCCCCGCGCGACATGATCCTCGCCAACGCGGGTGCGGGTCTCTACGTCGGCGGTCTGGCCGAGAGCCACGCTGCGGGCGTCACCCTCGCCGCAAGTGCGATCGACAGCGGCGCCGCCAAGGCCAAGCTCGATGAAGTCGCGCGCGTGACAAATGAACTGGGGGCATCGGCATGAGTGAAGCTGGTCGCGCCGACATTCTCCAGCGCATCCTCGACGCCAAGGTGGCAGAGGTGGCGGCGCGCCGTGCGGCGTTGAGCGATGACGCGCTCGACGCCCAGGTATCTGCGGCAAGTGCGCCCCGAGGCTTCAAGGCGGCGCTCGAAGCGCGTGTTGCGGCCGGTGGCGCGGCGGTGATTGCGGAGATCAAGAAAGCCTCGCCGAGCAAGGGCGTGATCCGGCCGGATTTTCGCCCCGCCGAGATCGCCGCGAGCTACGAGCGCGGCGGTGCCGCGTGCTTGTCGGTGCTCACCGACGAAGACTTCTTTCAGGGCTGCACCGACTACCTGATCGCCGCGCGCGCAGCCTGCGCGCTGCCGGTGATTCGAAAAGACTTCATCATCGACACTTGGCAACTGCGCGAGGCGCGCGCCATGAGCGCAGACTGCGTGTTGTTGATCGTCTCGGCGCTCGATGAGGCCACGCTTGCCAGCCTGCACACAGACGCCAAGGCACTCGGCATGGATGTGTTGGTCGAGGTGCATGACAGCGACGAGTTTGACCGCGCGCTCGCCATCGACGCCGACCTGATCGGCGTCAACAACCGCAACCTGCGCACCTTCGACGTGTCATTGCAGACCACGCTCGACCTGCTGCCAAAAGTGCCGACGGGTGGCTTGCTCGTGACCGAGAGCGGCATTGCAACCCCGGACGATGTCGCACTCATGCGCAACAACCAGGTGCACAGCTTCCTAGTCGGTGAGGCCTTCATGCGCGCCAACGACCCCGGCACCGAGCTCGCACGACTGTTCGCCTGACGCAACACACTGCCACGCCCAGCGACCGCCACAACGCCGCACCCAAAAACCGCCACCATCTCAACCCAATTGTGCGAACAGCTATCCGACGATAAACCTCGCCAGACAGTTGTGGGAGCTGCTGCACCGCAACGCGGTCAGCGGCGATACATGACTCAATCGGCAGCGCATCACGCAACACGCACCCACCGCACCCAAATTGTGTAAACGCCCCACTAACGACAAACCTCGCCAGTCAGTTGTGGGAGCGGGTGCACCGCAAAGCGGTCAGCGGCGATACATAACTCGACTGATAGTGCGTCAGGCAAACCTCCACCATTTCGCCCTGACACAATCAGCCCATCCGGGTCTTCCATTTCCGCTGATACCCCCGCAACCTGTTTCACATAATGGCAGGCAAGGCGGCGCCAACGGATCAGTGCCACGTGACGCAGAGCTTGCCTTTGATGCTGAGCCAGCGGCTACTTCAGC
>CALDHJ010000454.1 GCA_937941555.1 uncultured Granulosicoccaceae bacterium
GGTGTTCCTGCAGACCGACCTCGACACACTGGTCCGCCGTTTCAACGAAACACGGCGCCGTCACCCGATGACGCACAAGGATCGCCCGCTGGTTCAAGCCATCCACGAAGAGCGGCGCGTGCTCGAGCCGATCTCGCAAAACGCCGACGCCTTCATCGACACCACGACCACCAACCTGCACCAGCTTCGCCAACACGTCCGCGACCGCATCGTCAAGACACATGGCGATGGCATGTCGATCCTGTTCCAATCATTTGGTTACAAGCACGGCACCCCGCTCGACACCGATTTCGCATTCGACATTCGCTGCCTTCCGAACCCGCACTGGCAGGTCAACCTGCGACCACTCGACGGACGCGACGCACCGATTATCGATTTTCTCGAAGAACACGACAGTGTCAGTGACATGTACCAGTCCATCGAGAGTTTCTTGCGACGTTTCGTACCGCACTTCGAATCCGAAGGGCGCGCCTACCTGACCATTTCAATCGGCTGCACCGGCGGTCGCCACCGCAGCGTGTACATGGTCGAGAAACTGGCATCAGAATTTCGCAAGGCCGGACACACCGTGTCGGTTCGTCACCGCGAAATCGGCTGAACCAAACAACGCGAACGGGGGACACACCTGTCATGCAAAGCGTCACCGTCGAAATCATCAACAAGCTCGGGCTGCACGCCCGCGCCGCCGCCAAGCTCGTCAAGACCGCCTCCACCTTTTCATCGGACATCACACTCGATCGCAATGGCCAGACGGTCTCAGCCAAGAGCATCATGGGTGTGATGATGTTGGCCGCGAGCAAGGGCACCGAAGTCACCGTGAGCGCAGACGGTGAAGACGAAGTCGAGGCACTCGACGGCGTCGTCGACCTCATCAACGACCGTTTCGGCGAAGACGAATGACGCCGGCTCGGGCATGAACCGGAGCACTAACCCGTGAGTTTGATGTTCAACGGCATTGGCGTGTCGCGCGGTATCGGTATCGCGCCGGCCAGGACGCTGCAGCGCGAGTTGGGCGAAATTCGCGAGACGCCGATCGAACGCAACCAAGTCAGCGGCGAGATCCGCCGTTTCCAGCGTGCCATCAAGACGGCCACGCGCGAACTGACCGCAGTCGAGAAAAACATCCCGGAGTCGGCGACCTCCGACATCCGCGCGTTCATCGAAACCCACCTCCTGATGCTCGCTGATGAAGCCTTCGTCAACCGGCCGAAGGACATCATCAAAGAGCAGCTCGTCAACGCCGAGTGGGCAGTACACACCCACCGCGAGAGCATCATCGAAGTGTTCGAGGCGATGGAAGACCCCTACCTCGCCACGCGCAAGAACGACGTCAACCACGTCGTCGACTCGGTGTTGCGCGCGCTGCAGAAAGGCAACGCGCTGCGCAACGCGCTCGAGGAATCCGATTGGAACGGTGTGATCGTCGTCGCCGATGACCTGACGCCAGCCGACACGGTACAGATGCAAACCCAGGGCGTAGCCGGCTTCATCACCGAGACCGGGGGCCACCTTTCCCACACCGCCATTCTCGCCCGCTCGCTCGGCATACCGGCGATCGTGGGTGTGCACGAAGCTCGGCGCTACATCCTCGACGGCGAAGAGCTGCTGATCGACGGCTCGAACGGCCTGGTGTCGGCCGCACCCGATGAAAAGAGCCTCGCCGACTACCGCAAGCGCCAGCGCGAGCAGCGCCGCGCCGCAAAAGCCCTCGAGACCCTGCGCGACGCACCGGCCAAGGCGCGCAGCGGCGAGAAGATCGGGCTCTACGCCAACATCGAAATCGACGACGACGTCAAGGCGCTCAAGCGCGCCAACGCCGTGGGCGTCGGGTTGTATCGCACCGAGTTCCTCTACATGAACCGCGATGACATCCCGACCGAAGAAGAGCACTACCGCAACTACACACGCATTCTGCGCGCGCTGCGCGGCGCGCCGCTGACGATCCGCACTGTCGATCTCGGCGCCGACAAGGAAGCGTCCAGCATGCAGGGGCCGCTCGCACACAACCCCGCGCTCGGACTGCGTGGGATACGCCGATCGCTCAAGGAACCCGCGCTGTTCGTGCCTCAACTGCGGGCGATTCTGCGTGCGGCAACCAAGGGTTCGGTCAACATCCTTTTGCCGATGCTGACCAGCCTCGACGAGGTGCGACAGACGCGCGCCCTGATCGCACAAACCCGGGATGCGCTGATCGCCGAAGGCTACAAGATCGGTGAGGACTACCGCATCGGCGGCATGATCGAAGTGCCGGCCGCCGCCATTGCCGCCGACCAGTTCGCCGCCGAGCTCGACTTCCTCTCGATCGGCACCAACGACCTGATCCAGTACACGCTGGCCATCGACCGCATCGACGACCACGTCAACTACCTCTACGATCCGCTTCACCCGGCTGTGTTGATGTTGGTCAAGGCGTCGATCGACGCCGGCAACAAGCGCGGCATTCCGGTGTCGTTGTGCGGGGAGATGGCGGGCGAACCAAGGTTCATTCGGCTGCTGCTCGGCCTTGGCCTGCGCGATTTCTCGATGCCGGTCAACAGCCTGCTCGCGGCCAAACAGGTGATTCTCAAGAGCCGTCTCAAGGACCTCCGACCCAAGGCCCTCGCCTTTGTGCGAACCACTGACGCGAACAAGCGCAATGAGCTGCTCGACGCCATGAACCACGACCTCGATCTGCCACACTGAGCCACTGAACGCCCGGTGAACCACTCCGGTCACTGACACGTCCCGTCGTCAACGCCCCAATTCGCTCCAAGAGGCCGCGAGATGTCCCTGCAGAACCCGTCCCCGGACGCAACCAACCCGCGTGAAATCGGCGCGTTGCAGGCAGTACTAGAGAGCGGTCAGGCCGAGACAGCCCGCGCCACATTGCAAGGCATGCACCCGGCCGAAATCGCGAACGTGCTCGAAGGGATCCCGGGCAGCCGAAGACTCGTGGTGTGGCAGCTACTCGATGACGCCCTCGCCGGCGACGTGCTGATCGAACTCAACGACGAGTCGCGCGACACCCTGGTGCAGCAACTCGATTCGGAAGACCTGATCCAGGCCATTCAACACCTCGAAGTCGACGACATCGCCGACGTGGTGCAGGGTTTGCCCGACGCCGCCATCCCGGAAGTCCTCGCCGGGATGGACAAACAGAACCGTCAGCGGTTGGAGTCGGTCCTGTCCTGGCCCGAAGACAGCGCCGGCGGTCTCATGGATCTCGACGTCGTCACCGTGCGTGCCGATGTGTCGCTTGACGTGGTGCTGCGTTACCTCAGGCTCAAGGGCGAGATACCCCGCCATACCGACAGATTGATTGTCGTTGACCGCTTCGATCACTACCTTGGCGTGCTGCCGATTCGCCGACTGCTGAGCAACGACTCGGACAAACGCGTGTCGGAGGTGATGCGGCGCGACGTCGATCCGGTGCCGGTCGAGACTGACCAGCACGAAGTCATCCGCCAGTTCGAAGAACGCGACCTCGTATCCGCCGCCGTGGTCGACCGCGAGAACAAGCTGCTCGGTCGGATCACGATCGACGATGTCGTCGACGCCATGCGCGAAGAAGCCGATCAGCAGATGTACAGCCTGGCCGGCGTCTCAACCGAAGAGGATCTCTTCGGCTCGGTGCTGAATGCGAGCCGGCGCCGCGCGATCTGGCTCGGCATCAACCTCCTGACCGCCCTGCTCGCCGCGTGGGTGATCGGTCGCTTCGAGGTGGCGCTCGATCAGATCGTCGCGCTGGCCATTCTCAACCCGGTGGTGGCCAGCATGGGCGGCATCGCGGGCAGCCAGACCCTGACACTGGTGATCCGCGGTCAGGCACTCGGCCAATTGTCATCCCACAACCTGCGCTGGCTGATGACAAAGGAAGTGCTGGTGGGGCTGCTCAACGGCACGCTCTGGGCGATTGTCGTCGCCGTGATCACGCAGTTGTGGTTCGACGACACACAGCTCGGCCTGATCATCGGTGCGGCGCTCGTGATCAACATGGCGGCCGCCACCGCCGCCGGGGTTGCGATTCCAACCCTGCTCCAACGCATGGGAATCGACCCCGCGCTGGCGGGCGGTGTGGTGCTGACCACCGTCACCGATGTGGTCGGCTTCGTCTCGTTTCTGGGTCTCGCATCAGCCATCCTGCTGCACTGAACACACGATCCGCGCGCACCACAGCAGCCACGCCGACAATCGGCTAACGCGGCTCCGGTCCGATACCGCGGACGCGATCGAGCAGCCGCCCGTCAATGCACAGCAGCCCAAGGCCGATGATGAGCGCGCCAAGCACTTCCCGCACGCGAATCACCTCACCCAGAAACACCGCGCCCAACGCCAGGGCCGTGACCGGAATCAACAAAGTCACCAACATGACATTGCTCGCGCCGGCACGCGCCATCAAGGTGAAGAACACGATGTACGCGAGCGCCGTCCCGAACACCGCCATCGCAACAATCGACCACAATGCCCACGTGCTCGGGGCAGCAAGCGCCCAGGGTTGATCCACCACACCCACGACCACCAGCATCACCAGCGATGAGCACAACAACTGGCAGGTGGCAGACTTGACCGGGGCCACCCCTGCAAGGTGGCGTCGCCCCCACAAGGCGGCAAAACCGTAGCTCAGTGCCGCGGCGAGACACAGCCCGATTCCGAGTGTCTGGCCGACACCAATCGAACCGTCCAGCCCGCGCAACACCGCCACCCCAGCGACGCCGAGCAACACGCCCGCCAGGCGATAGGCCGTCAAGCGCTCTTCGCGAAAACTCGCCATGACCAACACGGTAAAAAGGGGCGTCATGGCATTGATGATCGAAGACAGCCCGACCGAAATCTGTGTCTGGCCGGCAAAAATCAGCGAAAACGGCAGGACATTGTTGAGCAGCCCCATGCCGAGAAAAGGCAGCCAGTCAGAAAAGGATTCGGGCAAACGCAGGCCCATGAACCACATCACCGGCAGCAGCGCGCACGCGGCGAGCGACACCCGCAGCAACACGACAGTCAGGGGCGGCAGCTCACGCACAGCCACACCGGCAAAGAAATAGGCCCCACCCCACAACACCGACAACAACACCAGCAGCGCCCAGTCCGTTCGATCCAGTGTTTTTGCGCGTTGCACCGAAGCACCCCGAGTAGTTGGTGAGCGGAGCCTAGACCCCGCTATGGCACATCCGACACCCGAAACCTGCGCCGTCGCGTGATGGCAGCCGGCGCCGGGTGTTCAAGTCAACTGGATGGGTTCTGGTTACCGAACAGGTTCTGCCACTTGTCCTTGTCCATATCGGGATCGACCTTCCGGTCCGCCATCACCGCCATGCCGCGCTGTACGGCCGGACGCTCGGAACACGCTGCGAACCAACGCTGGACTGCCGGAAAATCGTTGAGGTCCTGGCCTTGTCGCTCGTGCGAGGCAATCCACGGATAGGTCGCCATGTCGAGAATGCCGTAGTCGTCGCCGGCAATCCAGGCGTGGGTTTCAAGACGCGTATTGAGCACACCGTACAGACGCGCGGCTTCGGTGGTGTAGCGCTCGATGGCGTAGGGCAGCTTCTCCGGCGCGTAGACCCGAAAATGGTGGTTCTGGCCGAGCATCGGACCGATGTGGGCCGCCTGAAACAGCAACCAGGGCATCAAAGTGTGGCGCGCGCGGGCCTCGCTGACCCAGAACCGACCGGTCTTCTCGGCCAGATACAACAGAATCGCGACCGAGTCATTGACACTAATCGGCTCACCGTCCGGGCCGTCGGGGTCAACCAACACCGGGATCTTGTTGTTCGGGCTGATCGCGAGGAAGTCCGGTTCGAATTGCGCGCCCGTGCCGATATCGATCGGGATCGTGTTGTACGGCAAACCACACTCCTCGAGCATGATCGTGCACTTCTTTCCGTTGGGCGTTGCCCAGTAATAAAGATCCATCACACCGAATACCCCGCGTCGCTGAATTCGTATCCCACCGAGTCGGTGGTCAGCGCGCCACACTGAGTGAAGAGTGCATCGCGCCAGGCGTAGACCGGGTCATCGGCGTTGAGCAGCTGAAAATCCGACACGCTTCTTGCCCACATGAAGGAGGCAAAGAGCAGCAGATCCGCCAGGCCGACCGAGCCCCCACTCAGCCAGGCTTGGCGTTTCAAGGTGACCCTGAAAGGCGCGAGCGCCCCGTACAAGGCGACGCGGTGCGATTCGCGCCCACCTTGCAGGTCTTCAAGTGTCGCGCCGAACCGCGCTTCACGCGTTTCCCGAAAGTAGGCTGCGTCCGCGGGTGCGAGGTGATCGTGGATATCGAGAATCACGCTGCGCAGCAGCGGCCCCATGACATTGAACTCGATGCAGAGCTTGATCAGCATCGCCTGCCCCATGGCGTCGGCCGAGCCCGCAACCGGGTGTGCGGGATACTGCGCCTCGAGGTGTTGGATGATCTGCCAGGAATCGACAACTGTGGTGTCGCCATCGGTGAGCACCGGCAACTGTTTCCAGTCGGCGAAGGCGATGGATGCTTTGTCGGTGAAGGGCAACGGTGTCGTCTCGAGTGGCAGCTGCTTGTGGGCCGCGACCAGTTTCACCAACCAGCAATAGGGGCTGAAGCGGCGCTCCGGCTCTTGCCCACACAAGTCGTACATCTTCAACGCCATCGCGTCTCTCCCTCGGTCAAGTCTGTGCTCGCGCAAAGCCGCGCGAGGCCGGTATCATCTCATATCACATCTACAACCGGAGGCGGCCGTGCCGACCCCTCTCGACAAAATGTCCGCCACCCTTGGCGACCCCATCGCCTACGCGTTGCCGCTGGGGGACAGCGCGGAACCGCTGAACCGCTTTCTGGGCCAGACCCTCGCGCTGCACTTCACCGGTAACATCTACTGCGACAACTGCAACAAGCGCACACCCAAGAGCTACGCCCAGGGGCATTGTTTCAACTGCATGAAGTCACTCGCCAGTTGCGACAACTGCATCATCCGGCCCGAGACCTGCCACCACCACCTCGGCACCTGCCGCGAGCCCGACTGGGGCCTGCGCAATTGCTTTGCCCCGCATATCGTCTACATCGCCAACACCAGTGGCTTGAAAGTCGGCATCACACGCGAGAGCCAGGTGCCAACCCGGTGGATCGACCAAGGCGCAAGCCAGGCACTACCGGTGCTGCGTGTGACCAACCGCCTGGTCGCAGGATTGGTCGAAGTACTGCTGGCGCAACACGTCGCCGACAAAACCAATTGGCGCGCCTTGCTCAAGGGTGAACCCGAGCGACGCGACATGAAAGCCGAGGCCGTGGCGTTGCTTGCACACCTGCAACCCCACCTCGACGCGCTACGCGAGAAACACGGCGAAGACGCGATCGAGTTTCTCGAAGAAGACGCGATCGAACTCGAATTCCCGGTGCTGGAGTACCCGGGCAAGATCAGCACACACAATTTCGACAAGGACCCGGTCGCCGGCGGCACCCTGCTCGGTATCAAGGGTCAGTATCTGATGTTCGACACCGGCGTGATCAACGTGCGCAAGTTCACCGGCTACGACGTCGCTCTGCAGTGAGCCTCAAGCCGCCTCACCTGCGGCAGAATGGCACGCCCGACACGCGCTGACCGCCGCTACTCGAAGCGGTGCGCGACCCGGTCGACAAAGGGCCAGGAGGTCGAAAACGACACCGCGACGCGCGACACGCGTGCAATCACCCGGTCGGCTGGCACCGGACCGAACCGCCGTGAATCGACACTGTTGTCGCGGTGATCCCCCATCATGAAATAGTGCCCCTCGGGCACAGACCATTGCCCGGCCGGTGCCGACCCGCCACGGCTGATACGCCAGGCGTGTGGCTGTTCACCCAGCGCCTCTGTACCGTCGGCGGCGAGACCCACGACTCGATCAACATCGAGGGCGACCGGTTCGCCATTGACCACAATCCGCACCCCGTCACTTGCGATCACGTCGCCCGGCAAGCCAACGACCCGTTTGACGTAGAGCTTGTCGGTACCCGGTGGGTAGAAGGTGACAACGTCCCCGCGCGCCGGCTTCCCGGTGCGCCACAAGACCCGATTCACCACCGGCAGCGCCGGCCCGAACGCGCGCTTGTCGGTCAGCACGACGTCGCCGACGAGCAGGGTCGGTTCCATCGAGCCACTCGGCACGAAATTCCAGTCGGCGACAGCGGTTCGAAAGCCGAGCAGGCCGAACACCAACACCACCAGGGGGTACCACTCTCGCCAACGTCGACGCGTCGGTGCGCTCATCGCTATCTCCTTGTTGGTCAGGTTTGGGTCGACAGACACCAAATCACGCGTCTTGAGACCGGCCGGTCGGGCAAAGGTTCGTTTGCGTCAACACAACTGGTGGCGTGTTGCCGATGTATGAGGCAGTACGCGAGCTGCAATTCCGGCGTGCATACCATCTGGCGAAGTGACCAATGCCTTGGCGAAGCACCACCGTGGAAAGCCGCTTACTCGACGATGATCACCTTGCCCGTGCCAGGGCCTTCAACGCTCTTGATGTAAGCAAGCCCGACCCGTTGTGCGGAAACGCGTTCGTGGCCGGGGAAAAAGGCTCCGTACCGCGCCTCGGACACATCGAGCAAACCGGGACTGACGACATTGATTCGAATGCCGCGGGGCATTTCGATAGCAGAGCCGACAACAAACCCCCCAAGCGCCCCGTTCGCCGTTGCGGCACCGGCGCCCGACCGAATCGGATCGCGATCGAGTACACCGCTCGTGAGGGTGAACGACCCGCCATCGTTGACCCAGTTCAAACCCTCGAGAACCACATTGATCTGCCCCATGACTTTGTCGGTCAATCCAAACATGAATTGGTCGTGAGTAAATTCCGACAAGGGTCCGAAATGAACGTTGCCGGCAGCGCACACGACGGCGTCCACCTTGCCAATTTTCTGATACATCTCGACGATAGAATCGCGATCAGAGATGTCGGCGTTGATGTGGGTGCCTCGCCGACTCACCTCAACAATCTCATGGGAGGGCGACAACGCCTCCAGCGCGGCTCGACCAATATCGCCGGTCGATCCGATAAGCAGTACCTTCATGCCGTCCAATCCTGTGTGCCACCCGAAGCGGATGGGTTCACTCTACGTTCGCGGTAGACACCAATCAAATTCCAGACACAATGGCGTGCAGTCGGTTATCGAACTAAATACATCCGGCAGTAGATGTGCTTGGGAGATTGTCAATCGCCGTCAGCGACACCCGCCGCCCGCAGCCGCGCACGACGGCGGCGGTAGCTCGGCAACACGATCAGGATCAGTGCAAGGGTCAGTAACGCGAGGGTCATCGGCCGCTCCCAGACAAAGGCCATGCCGTCGTAGAGTTGCATCGCCCGCGAGAAATTGTTCTCGAGCAGTGGCCCGAGGATGAAACCGATCAGGAGCGGTGCCAAGGGGTAGTCGGCGAAACGCAAGAGCGTGGCACACACCCCGAATCCCACGAGCAACAGCAATTCGGTGGCGTTGTTCTGGCCGATGTAGGCCCCCATCAATGTAAAAAAGAGAATGAAGGGGATCAGATAGTTGCGCGGCACCGACAGGACTTTCGCGATGTAGGGAATCAGTGGCAGGTTCAGGACCAACAGTACGAGGTTGCCAAGATACATCGAGATGATCACTGCCCAGAAGATCTCCGGCTCATCAATCATCAAGCGCGGCCCCGGGCTAACGTTCAGTGCGATCAGCGCGCCAAGCAGGATGGCCGTGGTGCCGGAGCCTGGAATGCCGAGCGTCAGAAGTGGCACAAAGGAGCCAGTGGCCGCAGCGTTGTTCGCACTTTCTGGTGCGGCAACACCCTTGACCGAACCCTTGCCGAATTGCTCCTGCTCTTCCTTGGAGGCGATGTTGCGCTCCACCGCGTAACCGAGAAAGGACGCTATCGTCGCGCCCGCGCCGGGCAACACGCCAATGAAAAAACCCTGCAGCGACTGACGCCCGATGACCGGCGCAATGCGCTTCGCCTCATCGCGTGTAATGCGCAGATTGGTGATCTCGCCGCTGTCGCCGTCACCGGTCTTCGAGCGGTTGGGGTCGAGCACGAGGTAGATCGCCTCGGGTAGCGCGAACATGGCCATGGCAAGGGTAATAAAGCCGAAGCCCGACTGCAGGTCCATGACGCCCATGGTGAATCGTGGCGCGTTGAACAACACGCCCTCACCGACGGTCGCCATGATCAGACCGAGGAAGGTCATCAGCAGCGCCTTGCACACCTGACCGGTGCCAGCAAAGGCCGCGATCGCCGAGAGGCCCACGACCATCAACGCAAAATATTCGGCCGAGTGGAACAGCAGTGCCACCGACGCGAGTGCCGGCGCAAAAATCATCAACAGGATCGCGCCGATGGTGCCACCGGCGAAGCTCGCTATCGCAGCCACGGTCAGGGCCTTGCCAGCCTGGCCCTTGCGCGCCAACGGGTAGCCGTCGAAGCTTGTCGCGACCGTCGACGCCACCCCGGGCGCGTTGATCAGAATCGACGATGTAGAGCCCCCGAAGACCGCGCCGTAGTAGACGCCGGCGAGCAGAATCAGCGCCGTGGATGGGTCGCCGATCGTGATGGCGATGGGGATCATGATCGCGATGATCGACATGGGCCCCAAACCCGGCAGCATGCCGATGAATGTACCGACCAGACAGCCGGCAATCACGATCAGGATGTTGGTGACGCTGAAGGCTGTCGACAGCCCGGCAAGAAGTCCTTCGAGCATGGCGGCCTCAGTTAAGGAAGAGCGGTAATGGGCTCAGGAAAATCCCGAGCACTTCGTTCACCAGGTACCAGATGAACCCGGCGGCAATCGCGGACACAGTCGCCATCAGCAACAGCCTTCGCTCGCCGAGCAGGAAGCTGCCCAGAAAGAGAAACGCGAAGGTCGAGGCGAGAAACCCGAGCGGCCGCAACAACAACGCGTACGCCACCATCAGACCGAGCAGCATCAGCGCCTGACCAAACTTGTATTGTCCCAGCCGGGTGACGTCGATGTCGTTCTGACCGGCACCGGCTGCCTTCTCGATGCCGAAGATGATTGCCAGCGACAACACGATGCCTCCAACGGCCAGCACCTTCGGA
The DNA here is from genome assembly GCA_937941555.1 of uncultured Granulosicoccaceae bacterium. Lineage (GTDB taxonomy): Bacteria > Pseudomonadota > Gammaproteobacteria > CALCKW01 > CALCKW01 > CALCKW01. The sequence goes on from CALDHJ010000454.1 coordinate 11,025, forward strand.
AAACTCGACGGCCATATCGGGCTGCGCCGCATGATCGGGGGCAGCAATTCATCCATGGTGAAAAACGCGGTGTAGCCATAGGCGATACACACCACCAGAATCACAATGGCAATCCATCGATCCAGCGCCATGACAACGTCCTTAAAAAAAACCCGGCCGACGGGCAGTCAGGCCGGGCTGTTAGGGCAAACGCGGTTCAGCGCGTGATCAGAGGAAGCCCAACTTGCGCATCAGATCACCGATCACCTGCTCCTGCTCTTCGAGGAAAGTGCGGAAATCATCGCCGTTGTTGTGGATGTTGACCCAACCGTTGCGAGCACGCACTTCTTCCCACTCGGGGGTGTCGTACATCTTGGTCAGAGCATCCTGGTAGGCCGCCAAAGTGTCGGCTGGCAGATCGGGTGCAGCAAAGAATCCACGCCAGTTGACGAAGGTTGTATCGTTGCCCTGCTCCTTCATGGTCGGCGCATCGGCAAACGCGTCAACGCGCTCTTCAGACGTCACACCGATGATGCGCACTTCACCCGCTTTCGCGAGCTCAACCGCCTCGGAGAAACCGGTAGACACTGCCTGCACTTCGCCTGACAACAAGCCGGCCATGGTCGCGCCGCCGCCGTCATAGGGCACGTACTTCATCGACACCGGGTCCGCACCTGCAGTCTGGAAGACCATGGCAGCGACTAGGTGATCCATGCCACCGGGTACCGATCCGCCGCCAATCGCAACACCACTCGGGTCGGCGTTGAACGCGGAGATCAGACCGTTGAGGTCCTGAATATCCCCGTCGGCCGGAACGACCAGTGCGGCGTAGTCACCGATGGTGCCGGCGACCAGCGTGAGATCGCGGAAGCTCTGCGGAAACACACCAGTCAGCGAACGGATCACGATGGGCGTGGAGTTGACCATCATGGTGCCGTGGTTGGAGGCCGCATTTTCGATCAGGTAGCCGATCGCCTTGCCACCGCCGCCGCCGGACATGTTCTCGTAGGACGCGGAGCCCACGAGGCCCGCTTTGGTCAGGGCTTCGCCTGTTCCGCGCGCCGTGCCGTCCCAGCCACCACCGGCGCCGCCGGGGATGAGGAAATGCACCGAATCAACCACCGGCGCCGCCTGTGCGGTTGCGCCAACGGCCGCAAAAACCGCTGCAACAACAAGTTGTTGCGTCTTTTTAAACATTTTCATCACAATGACCTCCTGAGGGCGTATTGACTGCGTGCACAATAATGCTGCAGTGGCCAATGATACTGCCACACCTCCCTGACACCAGCCTGACACCGCCATGCGCTTTTTGCTTGTAGAAGACAGCGACGACATCGGACACGCCGTCAGCGCACGGCTGAGCGACCAGGGGCACGCCATCGACTGGGTGACCACCCTCGCCGACGCCGACGCGGTGCTGGCCGCGAGCGACGTCGACCTGATCGTGCTCGATATCATGTTGCCGGACGGAGACGGTCGAGACTTCCTCGCCCGCCACCGGGCGCGAGCCGACACCACCCCCGTGCTTGTGCTGACCGCACGCAGTCAGGTCTCCGACCGCGTGAGCGTGCTCGACCTCGGCGCAGACGACTACCTCACCAAACCGTTCGATCTCGACGAACTCGACGCCCGCTGCCGTGCACTGATACGCCGCAGCGGCGGCACAGCGCAAGAGCACTTCAGCGCCGACAACCTGCACTACGAACCGCAATCGGCGCGCTTGCAAATCGGTGATTCCACGCGCACTTTGCGCAACCGAGAAAACCGCTTGCTCGAGGTCTTTTTCCGCTCCCACGGGCGCGTATTGTCCAAGGCCCAGCTGCTCGACCGCCTGTTCTCGCTCGACGCCGACGTCTCGGAAAACACCATCGAAGTCTATGTCGGACGGCTACGCCAACACCTCGAAGGCAGCGGTGTGCGCATTGAAACGGTTCGCGGTGCCGGCTACCGCCTCAGCGACCGATGAGTGAGGTCTACACCAGCCGCTCGCTCCGCAGCCGCCTGCTGACCCTGCTCGGCATCGCCTTTCTGCTGCTTGCCTTGGGCTTGTATTTCGGCACGCGTGCGATCGCAGAGAACGCTGCAGACCTCACACAGGACCACACCCTCTCCGCATCGTTGAACGCCGTAGCAGAACAATTGAGCGTGGTGGACGGTGAAATCAGTGTGGACCTTCCCTATGCAGCCCTGGCCCTACTGGGCGCGGCCGGCGACGACCGCGTGTTCTACCGTGTGAGCCGCGAGCCCGGCGGCGAACTGACCGGCTACCCCGACCTCCCACACGGCGACACCCGCGAACCCAACCAACCGGTTTTCAACACCACACAGTTCAGAGGCGATGCCGTGCGCGTAGCCACCACCCACCGCCAGGTATTCGATCGCATTGGCGTCTCTCGCGTAACGCTGTCCATCGCCCAGAGCCGCGACAGCCGAACGGACATCATTGACGGCGTCGCACGCAACGCCGCCGTCATGGGGGTGGTGTTCCTGCTGTGTGCCACAGCACTCGCCTGGTTCGCCAGCGGCAATGCGCTGGCACCGCTTCGCAAACTGAGCCTTGCCCTTGGCACGCGCCAACCGCACGACACGCGCGCTCTGCAACTGACCGTCCCGCAGGAAGTGGCGCCGGTAGTGCAGGCCCTGAACGGATTTCTCAGTCGGCTGCGCACCAACCTCACCAACACCGAGACCCTGATCGCCGACGCAGCCCACCGCGTTCGCACACCCCTCACCGCCGTCAAGGCACAGGCGCAGCTCGCGCTGCAGCACAGCGAGGATGATACCCAGCGTCAACGGCTGAGAAACCTCTTGCGCGCCGTGGACCAGACAGCGCGGTCTACCAACCAGATCCTCGACCACGCCATGGTCACCTTTCGCAGCGACGGTTTCACGCGCGGCGAACGCCGGGAGCGTACAGACATCTGCGCGCTGGTTGCAAAAACACTCAAGGAGCTGCACTACACAGCCGAACTGCGCGACATCAATTTTGACACCAGCCTCCCCACCAGTCCGCTCTGGCTGCACGCCGACCCGATACTCGTGACCGAGGCCGTGCGCAATGTGGTCGACAACGCCATCAAGTACTCTCCCCCCGAGAGCACAATCACCGTCGAACTCACCGCATCTGCACACGGAGCCGATCTGCTGATCGCCGACCGCGGCTGCGGCATCGCCGTCGCCGAGCACGACCGGGTTCGCGAACGCTTCGTGCGCGGCAGCAACGCGGGCAAGGTGGTCGGATCCGGGCTCGGCCTGACGATCGTGCAGAACGTCATGGCCACTCATAATGGCCGCTTGCACTTTGCCACCCGGCCCGGCGGCGGCACCCGCGTCACACTGCACTTCCCAACCGAGCCGACCCCGTGAAAACGCTTCTGACCCTGCTGTGCCTCTCGCTTCTGACCCTGGGCACCCGAGCAGCGGAGCCGTCCGTGCCGTTCGCCATCGAGGCACACCGATTCATGCCGGCACAGGCGCCGGGGGACACACTTGATATCGCAAGCTCGGCTGATCTCTCCCTCTTCCTGCCAGTGCTCGAGGGGTTCCAGGCCGCTGCACCATCCATTGCGATCAACTACTACCAGGCCTCCAGCCTGGAGGTGAACCGTGCCGCCGGTGCAGAGGCGGGCATCGACCTCCTGATCAGTTCCGCGATGGACCTGCAGACCAAACTTGCCAACGACGGTGCGGCGCAACCCTGGCGCTCGATCGCCACGGCCCGCTTGCCAGCCTGGGCGCGGTGGCGAGACCGCGTGATCGCGTTTACCGAAGAGCCCATCGTGATCGTCGCGCGACGTGACGCCTTCGACGGCACGCTGCCGCGTACCCGCAGCGACTTGATGAACCGATTACGCGATTCGCAAGACCGCTACCGCGGCCGCCTCATCACCTACGATCTTCGCGCGAGCGGTGCGGCCTACCTGATGGCAACGCAGGACACCCGGCACGGCAGCGCGTTCTGGGGCCTATCCGAGTTGATGGGCGCACTCGAAACCCAGCTCGTGTGTTGTTCGGGGAGCATGATCGACGCAATCCTGAACGGCGACGCCGATATTGCCTACAACGTCTTGGGCTCCTACGCCGAACAGCGTTTGTCCGCTCTGCCCGACGGCCATCCCGGTTTCGACATCATCAAACCCGAGGACTACACGCTCCTGATGTTGCGCAGCGCCCTGATCCCGGTCGACGCGGATGCCAGCGACGCCGCCGGGCAGTTCATCGATTTCCTGCTGTCAGACACGGGCCGCACGCTGTTGCGCGAGCGCGCCGGTCTGCCCCCGCTGCCGGTCGGCGACGCTGCCCGCCCGCCATCGAGTCGCCCGATCAAGCTCGGGCCCGGCTTGCTGGTATTTCTCGACCGCTTGAAGAAAAAGCACTTTTTGCAAACCTGGATGGACGCAACCCAACAGGCCCGCGACACCGCTGAGCCCTGACACCACCCTGACGCATTATGGTATTCTGTTTTTTGAATATCAGGATGCCGCCATGTTCCGCACGCTCGCACTCAGCCTCAGCCTTTTCGCCACCCCGTTCACTCTTGCATCCACTGTGGACGAGGCCCTGGCCACCGCACGGGCCCGCGCGCCACAACTCGACACTGCGGCGCTGACCCAACAACTCGAAGCAGACCCCGGCACCTGGCTGATCGATGTGCGCACCCCTGAAGAGCTGATCCACACCGGTGGCACCATCGACGCGATGCGCAACCTGAACATCCCGCGTGGGTGGCTAGAGTTCCGCATCAGCGATGCAATCCCCGACAAGGACGCCCCGATTGTCGTGTACTGCGGTCAGAATTTGCGCAGCCCGCTCGCCGCCGCGCAACTGATCGATATGGGCTACACCAACGTGAGCAATTTCAGTGACGGGTATCAAGCGTGGCGCGACGCCGGCATGCCGGTAGAGAGCCCGGACAAAGCGCCACAGTCGATGCTCTACGACAGACCGATCCAGGTTACGCCCAACGTCTGGTCTGCCATCGGCGCCACTGCGCCGGCAACTTATGCCAACTCCGGCCACAACAACAACCTCAGCTTCGTAATTGGTCGCGAGGCCGTCATGGTCATGAACGCGGGTGACAACGCCCTGCTTGCGAGTGCGCTGCACGAGGAGATTCGAAACCTGACCGATCTGCCGGTTCGCTACGTGGTGCTCGAAAACGGCCAGGGCCACGCGATGCTCGGATCACACTACTGGCAATCGCAGGGGGCTGAGGTCATCGCCCACACCGACGCTGCCGAGGAAATCGCCAACACCGGGCACGATGTCCTCGAGCGCATGCGCGCCGGACGCCGCGACAAGGCAAGCGGCACCCTGCTCACCGCCCCCGACCGCACCTTTGATGACGATCTCACACTCGACCTCGGCGGCGAAACCGTCGAGATACGCAACCTCGGCCCCGCCCACAGTCCCGGGGACATCGTCGCGTGGCTGCCGTCACAGAAGCTCGTCATCAGTGGCGATCTCGCATTTCACCAACGCCTGTTGCCGGTGTTCGAACACACCGACACTGCCGCGTGGATCGAGACCTGGTCAGCGTTCGAGGCGCTCGGCGCCGAGACCGTGATTCCGGGCCACGGCGCGCCCACCACACTGCCCGTGGTGCGTCGCTACACGCACGACTACCTGGTCGACCTGCGCGGCCGCATCGCGGCGCACCTTGACGACGGTGGCGATCTCGCCGGCGCGTTCTATGTGGATCAGTCTCAGTGGGAGCACCTCGACACCTGGCGCGAACTTGCCACGCGAAATGCCGGCCGTGTGTTCGAGGCCATGGAATTCGAGTAGCCCCACAGCACAGCCCGCCAGACCCGGCTCCGCCCAGCGCAACCTGCCCGCACGACTGCCTGTTAAGCTCTCGGAAAACCCGACACCGAGAGCCGTCAGATGAAAGCCGTCTTCGATCCACGCCAGCAACAACACGATCCGAAACGGTTCATCCGCAGCGGCCAACTCACTGACAGCCCCGAACAGCCGGAACGCGCCAACCGCCTCAGGGCAGCGCTGGATCGGTTGTCCGTTCCCGTTGCGCCCCCAACCGACTTCGGTATGGCGCCAATTGCCCGGTTGCACAGTGTGCAGTACCTGCACTTCCTGAAGACCATCCACGCGCACTGGGTCGCGATGCCCGGCGCCGCCGACGAGGTCTTGCCCAACGTGCACCCGCGTCACCGGGGCGAACGCTATCCCGCCTCGCCGATTGGCCAGGCGGGCTACCACCAGGCCGACTCGGCCTGCCCGATAGGCGAACACACCTGGGAGGCGGCCTATTGGTCTGCACAATCGGCCCTGACCGCGGCCGACGCGGTGCGCCGTGGCGAGGGTGCACACTACGCCTTGTGCCGGCCACCAGGTCACCACGCTTGTAGCGAACAGGCGGGCGGCTTCTGTTTTCTGAACAACGCCGCCATCGCCGCCGAACACCTGCGGCAAACCGGTAGCAGGCCCGCGGTATTGGATGTCGATGTCCATCACGGCAACGGCACGCAGCAGATTTTCTATGCCCGCCGCGACGTGTTGACCGTCTCTCTGCACGCCGATCCGATGCAGTTCTACCCGTTTTTTGTCGGGCACGCGGACGAGATCGGCGAAGACGAAGGCACCGGTTTCAACCTCAACCTGCCACTCGCCATGGGCAGTGGCGATGACCGCTTCATCGAGGCGCTCGACCAGGCTCTCGATCGCATCGCCTTGTTCGGTGCCGATACGCTGGTGGTGGCACTCGGCCTCGATGCGCACGAAAGCGATCCGCTCCGCGGACTTGCCGTGACCACACCCGGCTTCGAGCGCATCGGGGCGCGCATTGCGGCCGCGGGGTTGCCGACCGTGTTGGTGCAGGAAGGCGGCTACCTGTCCGAGCACCTGAGCCTCAATCTTGAAGCCGTTTTGCGCGGATTCACGGCCTGAATCAGCAACTGAATCCTCAGCCACGCTTGTCAATGCAGGCGTTGGCCTGCGAATTGCGTTTTCCCGGTCACCTCTATCACAGACACGACGGGTGTGCGGGCCATGCAAAAGGCGATATTGAAACCCATTCTGACAGTTGCACTCACAACGGCACTGGTCGCGTGCGGCGGATCCGGGTCCGGTGGCGGGAGCAGTGTCTCCTACCCGAGCGTAACGGACTACAGCCTGCTGCCGATGTCCGACAGCAATGCCGAAACCGTCTACGCGAGCACGACCCAATCCGTGACTGGCGACGCCACCTCCACACCGAGCCTGCCGTCGGACGCGCTGACCTACACGCCGTCTACCGCCTTGAACTCGCTGCCGGACATCGCCGACCTCTATACCACCTTTGCCGTGAGCGCTCGCGCAGCCGGCGGGCAGTTCGACAACGCGCAATGTCAGGGCGGCGGCACCTTGAGCGCAACAAGCTCTGACACCTTCAGCAACGCCGGCGACTACATCAGTGTCACCTTCAGCAACTGCGTCAGTGGCAACACACGACTGAACGGCGGCTTCAGAATGACGCTGCTGTCGAGTGACAGCAGCCTCGCCAACCTCAGAATCGACTTCATCCAGTACACCGCGCAAACCGGCGCACAGACCATCAGCGTCAACGGCGACATGTCGTTGCGCGCGTCGACCATCGGTTCGACTCAATACGTGAGCGTTCAGAGCACCCAGATCAACGTGCAGGATTCCGAATCCGGTGACACTGTCATGACCAACCTGCTCATCTCCGGCGAGCTCGACAGCAGCGGTGAAAGCCGACTCGACATCGGCTACAACATCGGCTCCGACGCCATCAATGGCCGCGTCACGGTATCGACACCCATGACGATGGTCACCGCATCCGGCGACGCCTGGCCCAACATCGGGCAGATGCGCATCGACGGAGACGGCGGCAGCTACGTCACCCTTGACGCCAACACCGGCGACATCAACACCGTGTTGGTCACCATCAACAACGGCAGCTCGGTGCAGTCCAATACGGTGGCGTGGTCCAGTCTGGACGGTGCCGGCTTCGGCGAGTTCGTCAACTTCCAGTAACCCGGCGCACACGCGGCAGAACGCCGTGTGACGCATCTCTACCGTTCAAGGGCCGCTTCGCGGCCCTTTTTCGTTGGCTCCCGGAACACGCAGGTTGCTCATCGGCCGAATCAGACTCCCCAGATATGACAAGCCCGATTACGACAGTCTGAAAGAAACTCTCAAACAGTCAGAAAGCGCCCGACCAGGTCTTCGTTCAAAATCGACAGCGCGCCGCTCGCCACAGCCTGGCCACGGTCGAGAATGCAGACCGTGTCGGCTGTCTTTCGGATGAACGGCAGCTTCTGCTCGACCAACAACACCGTCAGGCCCTGATCCGAGATCAGGGTGCGGATCAGTGAGCTGATGTCGGCAACGAGGTTGGGCTGAATGCCTTCTGTCGGCTCATCGAGGATCAGGAGCTTGGGCTCCAACATCAACGCCCGTGCAATCGCCAGCTGCTGTTGCTGCCCACCGGACAAGTCACCACCCCGGCGACTTTTCATGTCCTTCAACACCGGAAACAGCGCGTGTATGTGACTCGGGATACCGCCGCGCCGCGAACCGCCACGCGCGGCAAACTGCCCTGTGAGGATGTTCTCTTCGACCGTCAAGCGCGGGAACACCTGTCGGCCCTGCGGCACGTAGCCGATGCCACCGGCCGCCCGCTGTTCAGTCCGCATCCGCGTGATGTCCTGCCCGGCGAAGGTCACACGGCCAGCGGACACCGCTTCGAGCCCCATGACGCAGCGCACCAGTGTGGTCTTTCCCACGCCGTTGCGCCCCATCAGGCAAGTACACCCACCCTCGGGCACGTCGAGGTCAACGGCCCGCAGGGTCAGGCTCTGACCGTAGTGTTGTTCAAGCTGTTCGATCTGCAGCACCGCTCACTCTCCGAGGTAGACGCTGCGAACCAGCGGGTCTTTCTGAATCGAATCGAGATCACCCTCGGCCAAGACCGAGCCCTGATGCAGCACAGTCACCGGACTGTCGAGCGAGCGCACGAAATCCATGTCGTGCTCGACCACCACCACGCTGTGCTCACCCGCAAGCGAACACAGCAACTCACCGGTCTGTGCCATCTCCTGGTGGGTCATGCCGGTTGCCGGCTCATCCACCAGCAACAGACGCGGCTTCTGCATGAGCAACATGCCGATCTCCAACCACTGCTTCTGGCCATGTGACAACGTGCTCGCAAACTGAGCGCGCAGCGGCGTGAGACCGATGCGCTCTAGCGTCTGGGCGATCAGATCCCGTTGCTCACCCCCGAGCCGTGCGCGGAGCACATCCCACACACGTCGAGGACCCGCCATGGCGAGCTCTAGGTTCTCCGCCACGGTGAGCTCGGTAAACACCGTCGGCTGCTGAAACTTGCGCCCGATACCCGCAGTCGCAATGGCCGCCTCATCGAGCCGTAACAGGTCGAGCGTCTGGCCAAACCAGGCCTGCCCGCTGTCTGGCCGGGTCTTGCCCGTGACAATGTCCATCAGTGTCGTCTTGCCCGCGCCATTGGGGCCGATGATGCACCGCAACTCGCCGTCGTTGATGTAGAGACTGAGGTCGTTGATCGCCTTGAAGCCATCGAACGACACGTTCAGGGATTCGAGGTACAGCACCGTGCCATGGGAGGTATCGAGTACGGGTGCACCACCTGCGCGCTGCAAGGGGCGTCGCTGGGACACGCTCATGACCCCGACACCCGCTTCGGCACCAACATCGCAAGCCCGCGCGGCAGGTAGAGCGTGGTCAGCACGAACAGGCCGCCCAGCATGAACAGCCAGCCTTCAGGCAACCACCCGGTAAACTGGGTTTTGGCAACGTTGACGACGACCGCGCCCACGACTGCGCCCCACAGCGTCCCGCGCCCCCCGAGAGCCACCCAGATCACGATCTCGATCGAGTTCAATGGCGAGAACTCGCCCGGGTTGATGATGCCGACCTGGGGCACATAGAGCGCACCGGCGAGGCCAGCAATGGCAGCCGACAACACGAACACCGACAACTTGACGCGGTCGGTGCGGTAGCCGAGAAACCGCACGCGACTCTCGGCGTCGCGCACCGCGGTACACAACAAGCCAAGGCGCGTCGAAAACAGCGCACGGCACAACACATAGCAACCCGCAAGCGACAGCGCCGTCACCGAGAACAAGGCCGCACGCGTGGTGTCGGCGCGCAGATCGAAGCCGAGAATATCGAAAAAGCCTGTCAGGCCGTTGTTGCCACCGAAGCCCAGTTCGTTGCGAAAGAACGCCAGCATCACCGCGTAAGTCATCGCCTGCGTGATGATCGAGAGGTATACCCCTGTGACCCGGCTGCGAAAGGCGAGTGAGCCAAACACAAAAGCCAGCAAACCCGGCACGAACAGAATCAGCGGAAACGCGATCCAGGCGTGGTCGAGCCCGTACCAGAACCACGGCAGCGCATCCCAGTTCAGAAAGACCATGAAATCCGGCAGGATCGGGTCTCCATACACGCCGCGATCACCGACCTGGCGCATCAGGTACATGCCCATCACGTACCCCCCGAGGCCGAAGAACACGCCGTGGCCGAGACTCAGTATGCCGAGCTTGCCCCACACGATGTCGAGGCTCAGCGCCAGCAGCCCGAAGCACAGATACTTCCCCCACAAAGAGACACTGTAAGAGCCCAGGTGCAAGGGGTGAGATTCCGGCAAGGCCAGTGAGGCAATGGGCACCCACACCGCAGCGAGCAAGAGTACCGTGAGCAGGACAACGCCCATGCGGTCAGACCAGAGCGCAGATCGGAGTGCGTTCATCATGTGTCTCCTGCCGAGCGTCCGCTCGGCGGAAAGAGTCCACGGGGCCGTCGCTGGATGAACAGAATCACCGCCACCAACAACACGATTTTTGCAAGCACAGCTCCGGACCAGGGCTCGATCAACTTGGTGACAACACCAATGCCGAGACCGCCGATCAGCGTGCCCCACAAGTTGCCGACGCCGCCGAACACCACAACCAGAAAGGAGTCGACAATCCACGCCTGTCCGAGATTCGGGCCGACATTGCCCAGTTGACTCAAGGCCACACCGGCAAGACCGGCGAGGCCGGCTCCGAGACCGAAGGTCAGGGTATCAATGCGGCGCGAGCGCACCCCGACGCAGCGCGCCATCTCGCGGTGTTGCGTGACCGCGCGCAGTTGCAACCCGAAGCGCGTCCGCTGCATCACCCACCACAGCACCGCAAACACCATCAGGCAGAAAAAGAGGATCACGACGCGGTTGAGCGTCAGCGACAACATCGGGTGCAACTCCAGCGAGCCGCTCATCCAGCTCGGGTTGCTCACTGCAACGTTGCGCGCCGAAATGAAAGTGCGCACCGCCTGCTGCAGAATCAAACTGAATCCGAAGGTCAACAACAAGGTCTCAAGCGGACGGCCGTAGAGCTTGCTGATCGCCAGCCGCTCCATCGCCATCCCGACCGATGCCGACACCACAAAGCCCATCGGAATCGCCAACAACAGCGCCGCGCCCGGCTGACCGGGCAACAGCTGCTGCATGGCCCACGTGGTGTAAGCGCCAAGCATGATCAACTCACCGTGCGCCATGTTGATCACACCCATCACCCCGAAGGTGATCGCAAGACCGATCGCGGCGAGGACCAGGATCGAACCCAGGCTCAGCCCGAAGAACACCTGCTTGACGATGGCGTAGCGTGTTTGACGCGACTCGAAAGCCTTGATCGCACGCGCCAGGGTCGCCTGTTCGGTTTCATCC
>CALDHJ010000455.1 GCA_937941555.1 uncultured Granulosicoccaceae bacterium
GGCCCCGACTTCATTGCAGCGGTAGCCGCCGGCGTTCACCACGTTTTCGGTGCGGATGTCACCGCGCTCGGTGTGCACAATGAAATCGCGGTCGCCGAGGCGTGTGATGGCGGTCACCGGATTGAAACGCGACACCGTGCAGCCTTTGAGCCGCGCCTTGCGCGCCAACGCGAAGGTGATCCCGGCCGGATCGATATCCCCGTCGAGCGGGTCCCACCAGGCCCCGAGAATACCGCTGGTCTCGAGAAGCGGGTTGCGTTTGCCAGCCTCGACACCGTCAATCACCTCCATCTCCACGCCCATGCTGCGCGCCTGAGAGACGTAGTGGTGATAGGTGTCGAGTTGGGCCTGGTTGTAAGCCGTTCGCATGCCACCCGTGATGTGGTAACTGATCGGGTGATCGGGATCGGCTGCCAACTCGCGGTAGAGACGGATGCTGTGCTGCTTGAGCGCGATCATCGTCTGGTTGCCACCAAACTGGGTGACTTGCGCCGCCGCGTGCCAGGTCGAGCCCGAGGTCAGTTCATCGCGTTCGACCAGCACGGAATCGGTCCAGCCGAGTTCAGCGAGGTGATACAACACAGACGCCCCGGCAATGCCGCCGCCAATCACCACGGCCCGGGCTTGCCCCGGTGGCGGACCTGCATGCAATGACTCACTCATAACCTTTTACTCCATCGCGTTCATGCCATGAGAGTGGCGCGCCAACGGTAAGCTGACAACCTGAATTTGTCCCTGTATGGTTCAAATAAATTGAACCGTATTGCGCGCGATGAAACACCCGCTCCCCCCACTCGACCGGCTCAAGGTGTTTGAAGCCGCGGCGAGGCTGCTGAGCTTCAGCGCGGCCGCAGACGAGCTGTGCCTGAGCAAGGGGGCGGTCAGCTATCAAATCCGCAAGCTCGAAGAGCACGTGGGCTGCGATCTCTTTCGGCGTGAGGTCCGGCAGGTGTTGCTCACAGACGCCGGACAATTGCTTCAGCAGCAAGCCCGAAAATGTTTCAACGAACTCACCGACACCTTCGACGCCCTCGACCGCCACCGCCGCACCGAGCTCGTGATTGCCGCCACCACTTACGTGACTGCGCGCTGGCTGTCGAGCCGATTGGTGCGCTTTACGGCCCAGCACCCCGATGTCGACCTGCGCTTCCGCCACGGCGTCGACCAACGCGATTTCGCGCTGCGCGATTGCGACATTGCACTGCGCTGGGGGCCGTGCCCGGACACCCCCTCACCCGAGGTCGTGCGGGAGTTGCCCATGCCGCTGACCGCCGTGGCGAGCCCCGCGTTGTTGCAGCGGCGCGGCTGGCGACCGGGACACACACTGCAACTGCGGGACCTGCTGGACGCTCCGTGGCGCGACACCCTGCTGCTCGCTGAAGACCGGCATGAAGACTTGTGGAAGCTCTGGGCCGGTGAGGCGCTGCCGCACCCCCAGCGCGTGATCAGCGACGCCAACGTCCGCGTCCAGGCCGCCATCGACGGACACGGGTGGATTCTCGCAGATGACCTGATGGTGCCTGAACTCAACGCCGGGCTGTTGGTGTCTCCGCTGAAACAAACCCTCGAAGGGTACGGCTACCGCCTGATGCAATCTCCCGTGCGACGCCACAAGGCTGCAAGTGCGTTGGCGCACTTTCTCGCCACCGCCTGATGTCGGTGATCCGTGGCTCAATCAGTCGCGAGCTGCCCCGCGAGCAGGAGAGAGCTGCATCGGGTCAACGCCGTGCGCCAGGAGTGACTCCGGTACAGCCTCGCCGCGCAACAGCGCAGCCGCGAGCCAGGACATCGCCGGTGCGGTCTGAATGCCATAGCCACCTTGTCCACAAAGCCAGAAAAAGCCCGCGAGATCGGGGTCTTCACCGACGACCGGCAGGCCGTCTTCGACAAACGAGCGCAGACCGGCCCAGGCCGATTCCACACGCCGCACCTCGAGCGCGAACGCGCGCTGAACGCGATCGATACCAAGCGCAATATCGTATTCCTCGGGTCGTGCGTCACAGGGCTCGGACGGCGTCGCATCCGCCGGGGACACCAGCAAGCGCCCCGCTTCGGGCTTGAGGAAAAACTGTTCGTCGACGTCAATCACCATGGGCGTGTCGTGCAACCCGGCATATCCCTCAGGCACCGCGACAACCGCTACCGTTCGCCGTTTGGGCACCAGGCCGACCGGGCGCGCACCGGCCAGGCACGCCAGCTCGTCGGCCCAGGCGCCTGCCGCGTTGACCACCCGCGGAGCGGTGATCTCGGTATCGGATGTGGTCACCCGCCAAGTGTCACCACGTCGCTCGAGCGCGACCACATCGGCGCCTAGCAGCGTGCGACCGCCGCGAGCGCGAAATTGGCGCAGCCAGGCGCCGTGCAACGCGTCGACGTCGATGTCGTAACTGTCGCGGTTCATCAGTGCGGCAGCGACATGCCCCGCTCTCAGCAGCGGCTGTGCTGCCTCCGCATCAGAACCCACCAACCGGTCGACCGGGGTCTCACGCTGCAGCGCGGCCAGCGTGTGCTCCAGAGTGCCCAGCTGATCCTCACGCGCCACCATCATGACGTCGCGCTGTCGTATCAACGGGGTCGAGCAGAAGGCTGAATCGGGTTGGGCAAAAAAATCCGCAGACGCCCGCGTCAGCGCGCGGATCTGAGGTGGGCCGTAGGTGGGCGTGAACAGCGCCGCCGAGCGGCCCGTGGTGTGATAGCCCGCAGCGTCTTCGCGCTCGAGCAACAGCACGCGGTGATCAATCGCAAGCTCGCTTGCGACCGACGCGCCGGCAATACCCGCCCCCACAACCACCACATCACACTGTTCCACAGCACCACTTCCTGTTGCCGCCTTTATACAAGTGCGGCTTTTTCAATGAAAAGCCCGGTCGCCGAGGTTGACAGCCTGCACAGTCGCCGCCTACTCTTTAACCACGTTCTCCCTGCCGAGCCAAGACTGTGAATCGCCCGACCACCCTTCGCAAACACACCACACGCGTTGCACTCAGTGCAGCCGTTGTCTCGTGCGTGCGAACCATGGTCACCCAGACAGTCGGCAATCTCAATCACAAACCATCCCTAGCGTACGTGATTGATCGCAACCGAACGGCAGGAGTTCGTTGAGCTGACGCTCACTCCCCCCGCCGTCGAGTCCAAGCGGCGGGGCACACTCCACACACCTTCTCCCCCGCACGCTGACTCCCGGCTTCATCGCCCATTTGGAGAGCCAGACCGTGTTGATAGAACTGACATTACTCTGCTACTGCCGCTACCGCGAACGCCGTTTGCGATGCCGTCTCGAGCACTACCCGGCATACCTGTTGAAAGACATGGGATTGAGACTGGAGGGGAATCGTGTGGTCAACGACCGCGACGAGAGCACAACCGAACCGTCGATACCCAACCTGCCGCCCCCGCCGCACCCGTTGATGGCAGCCTTACGGCGGGCCAGACGCAAGCGGATATGAGTGTGCCGTTGCCCCGGCTGCTGGCTGGGGCAACGGTCTATTCGGGTTGGGCTTGCGGTGGCGAAAACGGTACGCGTGACGGCACAAAACAACGGAGTGCGTGCGGCGCGGCTGCGCGCGGCGCCAGACCGAGCACACACAACAGATCGCGGCGAGGGACTCGCCCCGGCTCACGCGATGCGGTGGTTTGCGATCAGTTCACGGATCAGCCCACCCAGGCTGCACCAGAAGATCCCCATTACCAACGCGTGCGGTCCGAATTGCCGGATGTAGGTCAGCGCCCCCAACCCGACATCCAGAGACCAATACGGCCCCGCAAGCAGCATGACACTGACAATCAGCCCTACGGCCGCACCATTTGCAACCCCGGATACCCCGGCCAGGCGTGCGGCGACGTAGCCGACAGCGATCAGGACCGCAATCACCGGCAGCGCAGCAACGGCAACCGTCCGCGCCATGAGCGTGTTCGACTCGACCGGCATCCACAGCGACATCAATACGACGATCAGCGAATACGGCACCACAAACAACATCACC
>CALDHJ010000456.1 GCA_937941555.1 uncultured Granulosicoccaceae bacterium
TTTTTGCGTCGAACACCGACGAACGCAGGCCGGCGCAAACGCAACCCGCCCTATCTCGCCTCTGTATCGGTCAATCGCGCAGAAAGTGTTGCGGGCGATACGAGGGCCGACACAGAGGGGCTGAGCGCAGTCGATACGCGCCGCGGGCCCCGGCACGTTACGCGATCCGCAAACCCGCAACGCCGGCGGCAAAGATGCGCACACAGCAATCGATTCACACCGGCCAGGCCATTCGGCTTTTCAGTCAATCAAAGGGCGGGGAGCCGCGCCTGCACGCTGACGTCATGCGGGGCTTCAGCGGATGCGCGCAAGACGGAGGCACCGCAAAAAGCGGAAGCCAGGATCGCGATGCGGGACGTTGAGGGGCAGGAAATGGTGCCGGCACGAGGAGTCGAACCCCGGACCTACTGATTACAAGTCAGTTGCTCTACCAGCTGAGCTATACCGGCACGAAAACAGCGAGAAGCCATCTATCCCGCCTATTCTAGGGCAAGCTTTCGTCCGCCGCAATCAACTGTGTTCTGCGGCATGGGCGATGGCGAGTCCGTCGAAGACAAGGGTCGGCAGCGTTGTCACCGGCCGCCGCAAAAAGGCCTCGACCTCCTCCACCCCGCCTCCGGTCAGGCAACACTGCACAGACCCGCCGATGCGCTGCTCGGCTTCATCCCAGGCACGCTCGACCGTGGCTGCCACCGACAGACGGGTGCCGACAGCCAGCGCGGTCTCGGTGTTGTCGCTGAACACCGATTCGGTCACGTGCTCGACCTCGGGCAGCTGCGCCGTGCGGGTGGCGAGCGCGTGTCTCTGCGTGCGAACGCCGGCAAAGATACAGCCGCCGAGGTGCTGTCCACTCGCATCAACCAGATCGGCGGTGCCGGCAGTGCCGAGGTCCACCACACACAAGGCTCGACCGTACCGAGACCAGGCACCGAGCGTCGCGAACCACCGATCCACCCCGAGCTGCGTCCGGTCGCGGTAGCCACAGCGAAGGCCATGCAGGTCGGCGGTGGGTTGGCGGTAGACGTGCGGTGCGGGCAACCCGTGTGAGTCGAGCGCAGCGCGCAACTGATCCAGCGCTGTGTCGGCAGCCACACAGGACACCACGGTTTGCGCCGGTCGACGCGCGCCGATATGCGCTTTCAGCTGATCCTGTGCCGAATCCGACCGCCACGCGATCGCTGCCACCGGTGTCATCTCACCCGGCACACCCTCGGCACACTTGATCCGGGTGTTTCCGATGTCGACCCACAAAGTCATGCCGCGCGCACCGACACTTCGCCGGCACTGACCTCGCGCGAGCCATCGTGGGTCAGAACCCGCAGGTTGCCGTCGGAGGTGACGCCGTCGGCCCGCCCGACCCAACGCGTCTCACCTTGCAGCACCGTGACGTCCTGTCCGCTCAAACAGTCGCGTTCGCGCCATGCCGCCTCGAACGCGGCGAAGCCGTGGCTCTCGAACACGCTGCGGCAATCGCGCATGGCGGCCCAGAGGCGCGACGCCATTGCCTCGAGCGACGGCGCGTCGCCTGCGAGCACATTCGTGAGCGACGTAGCGGACTGCCCGACCGACTCGCCGAGCGGCACGCGGTTGACGCCAAGCCCGACCACCACACGCTGCCCGCGCTCGGTGTTTGACCGCGCATTGGGCGCACTCGGCGGCAATTCGAGCAGGATACCGGCGAGCTTCTGTCCGTCGATCTGGATATCGTTCGGCCACTTGAGGCGAATGCCCGCGACGCCAAAGCCTTCGAGCACCTCTGCCACGGTGCAGGCGATGGCGAGGCTCAGCGGCCCGAGCGCACTCGGCGGCAGGGAGACGACGAGGGAGGCCGAACCGTAGAAGTGGCCGACCGGGGACTGCCAGTCCTTGCCGCGCCGACCGCGCCCGGCGCTCTGGGTCAGCGCGAGGCAAAAATGGTCGAGTCGATCCGACGGTTGGCTGTCGAGCAGCCACTGGTTGGTCGAGCCGACTTGCTCGAGCACCGTGACGCAGCTGTCTGGCAACGCCGATTGGATCACCGCCTGAAGCGCAAAACTCCCAAGCTGTTCAGGCATACCCCATGAGCCACTGATCGCGCCGGGATTCAAATCCGGCCTTGCTCTCCAGTATACAGACGTCGCGCGGCGCCTCGGCCGGCTGCAATATCAGCGACAGCAGCTCGTCATTGCGAAACAGGTGCAGCTCGACGGGTTCGGATTGCGCAGCATCGACGCGGCAGGCGTCGTCGCGTTGTGAGTCGAACTTCAGGCCCTGCCAGGCGATGATCTCGTCGCCCGGACTCAAGCCTGCGCGCTGCGCCGGGCTGTCCTCGTGCACCACCTGCACAATCGAACTGGCGGCCTTGAAGGTGCAACCGAGCCACGCCGATTGGGCTTCGGCCACACGCCAGTGCATCGCCACGCCCTGAGCTGCGAGGTAGTGGTCATAGGGCAAGTCGTCGACGCCGCGCACGGCCTGTTCAAAGAAGGGGCGAAGATCGTCTGCGATCAACGACTGCACGAGAGTTTCAAAGTCGGCTTCGCCAATACCGGGCCCGCTTGCGTGCGCGTGCCAGAGTTGGCGCATGACCGTATCAAGACTCACGGCACCATCGCTGCGTTGCCGCAGGGTCAGGTCGAGGCACAGGGCGACGAGCGCGCCTTTGGCGTAGTAGCTCACGATCGCGTTCGGTGCGTTCTCGTCCTGTTTGTAGAAACGTGTCCAGGCGTCGAAGCTCGAGTCCGCCAGACTCTGCCGTAACCGACCGCGCCCGCGCTGAACACGCGAGAGCAACTTGGCCAGTCGCTCGAGATACTGCGTGACATCGAGCAGGCCGGCGCGCAGCAGCGCGAGCTCGTCGTAATAGGACGTGATCCCCTCGAAGACCCAGAGCAGTCGCGTGTAGGCCTCGGCGTCGAGTGTGGCCGACGCGAGCGCATGCGGGCGGATACGTTTGACCAGCCACGCATGGAAGTACTCGTGACTCGCGAGGCTCAGAAACTCGGTGTAATCCGCGCTGCCGGGTGCGCCCTGCAATTGCGCACGGGGCACCGACAACACCGTGCAATCCCGGTGTTCGAGGCCGCCCGCGCGCTCGCCACCGACCAGCACCATGAACACATAACGCTGCATCGGCGGCGGCTCGCCAAAGAGCTGGACATGGGTCTCGCACACCGCTTTCAGGTCGGCCGCCACGCGCTCGGCATCAAAGCGGCAGCGACCCGACACCACGACCTCGTGTGC
>CALDHJ010000457.1 GCA_937941555.1 uncultured Granulosicoccaceae bacterium
ATGCCGAACAGAAAGCCCTTGGCTTCCTGGCGCACACTGCAGGACACGACCGAATCACGCAGGGCCGGCACCTCGTGGTCGAGTGACTCGAGGGCGGGCACGCTGCCTGTGATCATTTCGTGGTGTTCGGTTGCATAGAGCGGGGTGTTGATTCCCAGTGGCTGCAACAGTTCGCGTGTCCAGAATGACGCGGCCACGACTACGTGTTGTGCGCGAACGGTGCCCGCCTGGGTGTCGAGCAGCCACCGCCCGTCTTCAAAGCGCAAGGCTTCGACCGGCGTATGGCGCAGGAGGCTCGCGCCGCGAGCACTGGCCGCGGCGGCGGGTGCCTGGGTTGCCCCGACCGGGTCGACGTGTCCGTCGGTGGGGGTGTGTGCTGCGCCGTGCAAGCCCGCTGTCTCGATACACGGATTCAACCGCGCAATTGTCGCGTTGTCCACCACCTCGAAGGGAATGCCAAGTGCGTCGTAGTTCGCGGTGTATTGGTGAAACAGCGCGCGTTCGCGAGGGGATGTCGCCACCCGCAAGGAGCCGGTCTGGTGAAATCCGACCGAGTGTCCACTCTCGGTTTCGGCCTGCAGTTAGGTGCTGATGGAACCGGCAAACAACCGGGTTATTTCGGCATAGGGACCGAAATAGGTCGTGTTGCCCGCAGCGTGCCAGGTCGAAGCGGAGGTGAGGTCACGGCGTTCCACGAGAACCGAATCGGTCCAGCCCAGCCGTGCAAGCCAATACAGCACGGATGTCCCGACGATACCGCCTCCGATAACAGCGACTTGAACATCTGTTTTCATGTAGCGGCCCGGTGTGCACTCGGCAAAACAGTACACTGAATTCCCAAAACGTGTGGCGTATTGCGGTTTTCAACGCGGGTTGAAAATTGGGGGTAGCAGAGCCGTAGTCACAATCCTACGCGGCGCGTAACGTATCCATGTGACGGTCAGACCGAATACAAGTGTGGGGCAAGCGAGGCTGATCAGCATGTGTCAGCAAGGCTGCGACAGCGAACCGGGTCAAGTGAGATGGGCCAGCGGTCAGGCTGATTCGACGGACGTTGTCGGAGAGATGTGCAATCGGTCTGTTGAGAAGTCCGATTCAGTCACAGGGGAGAGTGACTGGTGCCGAGAAGAGGACTCGAACCTCCACGGGAGTTACCCCACTGATACCTGAAACCAGCGCGTCTACCAATTCCGCCACCTCGGCAAAGGTGCTGTGCGACACAGAATCGCGTACTCTAGACTTCAATTTCATGGCTGTCAATCACACAGCCTCTCGCTGAACCCAACCCAAGAGCACCCCTATCGGAATGCCGAAAAACACCCAGCCGTCATCGCGGAAAAAACGCCAGTCTACCGGCGCCGCCGACACCGACCGAAAGGTCCGCCGCAAGAGCGCCTCGACAAAGGCCTCTCCCGCCTCATCCAAGCCCGCATCCGCCCGCAAGGGGCGCAACAAAGACCCGTTCTCCGAACGCGAGAAGTCGCGCTACGCCAAACCCATTGCCTCGCGCGAACACATCCTTACGACCATTGCCGATCTCGGCGCCCCGGCGACGCGTGAGGAACTCGAGCGCGTGCTGAAGTTGCGCGGCGAAGACGCGAAAGAGGGCTTGCGGCGGCGATTGATCGCGATGGTGCGAGACGGCCAGCTGCTCGAGAACCGGCGCGGGGCCTACCTCGTCGTCGACGAGAAGGATCTCTTGCGCGGGCGCATCACCGCGCACCCGAACGGATTCGGTTTCATGGTGCCCGAGGACGCGAGCGATGATCTCTACCTCAGCCCGCGCGAGATGCGCGCAGTGCTGCACGGTGACCGCGTGGTTGCGCGAATCAGTGGCGTGGACAAGCGCGGCCGGCGCGAAGGCCAGCTCATTGAGGTAATCGAGCGCGCCAACGAATCGATTGTTGGACGCCTGGTGATCGAGCGCGGAGCGGCCTTTCTGCGCCCGGAAAACCCGCGCATCCACCAGGACATCATGGTCGGCTCTGAAGACCTCGGCGGCGCACGCAATGGCCAAATCGTGTTGGTCGACCTCGTGCGCCAGCCGGACGCGCGACGACCGCCGCTCGGACGGGTCAGCCGTGTGCTCGGCGACAGCATGGCGCCGGGCATGGAGATCGACGTCGCCATTCTCGGTCACGGCATCCCGAACAGCTGGCCCGAGGGCGCGCGCGAACAGGCCGAGCGTTGCGGCGACAGTGTGCGAAAGCAGGACAAGGCCGGTCGACTCGACCTGCGCGACGTGCCGTTGGTCACCATCGATGGCGAAGACGCGCGCGATTTTGATGATGCTGTCTGGTGCGAGAAGAAACGCTTTGGCGGTTTTCGCCTTTTGGTCGCGATCGCCGATGTCTCGCACTACGTCGATCCGGGCTCTCCGCTGGATCAGGCGGCCGAGAAGCGCGCAACCTCGGTGTATTTTCCGGGCCGGGTGGTGCCGATGCTGCCGGAGGCGTTGTCGAACGGATTGTGCTCGCTGAATCCCGACGTCGACCGGCTCTGCATGGTCGCCGAGATGACGATCAGCCGGGATGGCAAGCTGACGCGCGCAAAATTCCACCAGGCCGTCATGCGCTCCCACGCGCGGCTCACCTACACCGAGGTGGCGGCGATGCTGATCGACGGGGACGCGGCGCTGCGTGAGCAACACAAGGAGCTCGTGCCACACCTTGAGAATCTGCACGCGTTGTTTGGTTGTCTGACCAAGGCACGCAAATCGCGCGGGGCGATCGAATTCGAGAGTACCGAGACGCGAATCGAGTTCGATTCCTCGCGCAAGATTGATGCGATCGTGCCGGTGGTGCGAAACGATGCCCACCGTTTGATCGAGGAGTGCATGATCCTCGCTAACGTGGCGGCTGCACGGTTGCTGCTGCGCAAGCGTATTCCGGCCTTGTTCCGGGTGCACGAAGGGCCCAACGAAGACAAGCTGACCGAGCTGCGGCAAT
>CALDHJ010000458.1 GCA_937941555.1 uncultured Granulosicoccaceae bacterium
GAGCGCTTTGTACGCGAGGGTGCGACGGTCTACGCCTGTGATATTGCAGGCTCGGCCTCACACGGATTCGGCCACGACCGCGACCTCGACGTGACCTCAGAGCTGAGTGTCGACGCGGTTTTCGACGAGATCACGCGCGAACACGGCCAACTCGACATTCTCGTCAACGCCGCCGGCGTCGAGATCGAAAAAACCGTTGAGGACACCAGCCTCAGCGAGTGGAATCACGTCATGGCGGTCAACGTCACCGGCATGTTCCTCACCAGCCGCCGGGCGGTGGCCCTCATGCGCAAGGCCGGCGCCGGGAGCATCATCAACTTCGGCTCCTACGACGGCTTCATCGCCGACCCCCAACTCGCGGTGTACTGCGCGAGCAAAGGCGCCGTGCACGCGCTCACGCGCGCCATGGCCTGCGACCACGGCCCCGAAAACATCCGCGTCAACGCCGTCTGCCCGGGCTACGTGAACACCCCGATGCTGCAGAGCTTCTTCGGCGAGAGCGGCGACATCGCCAGCCTCGAGAAAGCCGTGCGAGACGTCCACCCGATCCAACGCTACGGCGAACCCGAAGACATCGCCAACATGGTCAACTGGCTCGCCGGCAGTGAGGCCCGCTACGCCAGCGGCCAACTCTTCATCATCGACGGCGGCCTGAGCGCCCAAGTCCAGCAGATGAAATTGTGATGCCGGGTATTGTGGGATTACTGAAATGGCCCTGTTTCCCCTTGTGGCTGAGCGAGTAGCACAGGGGCAGCGGGAATGAGAGCTGTGGCTGTTCGAGCGCAGCGAGTTCCACAGCTCCCCGCTGCAACGAGCAACGCAGTGGACCCGCGAAGCGGGTCAGCTACCGGGGCGCATTTTTTCGTCCCTTTTTTGTGCGCACAAAAAAGGGACTCGCCCGCCGGGGCGACTCCCGGCACATGCACCGAAAATTGTGCAGATGTACAAAGCAGCAGCACTTACAGGAACGGGGACCACAAACCATGAAACCAATCATCATCACCTGCGCCATAACCGGCGGCATCCACACCCCAACCATGTCCCCCCACCTCCCCATCACCCCCGACCAAATCACCCAGGCCTCCGTGGAGGCCGCCGAAGCCGGCGCCAGCATCCTCCACCTGCACGCCCGCCACCCGGAAACTGGCAAGCCCGACCCCCGCCCCGAAACCTTCATGGAGTTCCTGCCACGCATCAAGCAACAGACCGATGCCGTGGTGAATATCTCCACTGGCGGCGGTCTCGGCATGAGCATCGAGGAACGCCTCGCCGCCGCCCTGAAGGCGAGCCCCGAGATGGCCTCGATGAACATGGGTTCGCTGAACTTCGGCATCTTCCCGATGGCCGACAAGTACGAGCGCTTCCAACACGACTGGGAGAAGCCGTTTCTGGAGATGACCAAAGACTTCATTTTCCCGAACACCTTCAAGACAATCGAATACGGTCTGCGCGAACTCGGGGAGGCCCACGGCACACGCTTCGAGTTCGAGTGCTACGACCTGGGCCATCTCTACAACCTCGCCCACTTCGTCGACAAAGGCCTGATCAAGCCGCCGTTCTTCATCCAGTTGATCTACGGCATCCTCGGCGGCGCCGGCGCCGACCCGGACAACCTGATGCACATGCACACGATCGCGCAAAAACTCTTCGGCGATCAGTACGAGTGGTCGGTGCTCGCGGCCGGCCGCCACCAGATGCCCTTTGCAACACAAGCCGCCATGCTTGGCGGCAATGTGCGCGTCGGGTTGGAAGACAGCCTGTACATCGGCAAGGGCGAACTCGCCACGTCAAACGCACAGCAGGTCGCGAAAATACGCGGCATCGTCGAGGCGCTCGGCCACACCGTGGCCACGCCGGAGGAAGCCCGCGCACGGCTCGGCCTCAAGGGCGCGAGCGCCGTTTCGTTCTGATCAAACACGGCCGCGCACCCGCGCGACGCCATTCCGGAGACAACAATGGAAACGCGACTACTCATCAACGGCGAACGGGTACAGGGCCAGGGGGAGGCCATCGCCGTGCTCGACCCGGCGACCGGCGAACCCGTGACCACGGTCAACGCCGCCTCGGTCGAGCAGGTCGATGCCGCTGCCGCCGCCTCGAGCGCGGCCTTCGACACCTGGTCGCACACGCCGCCGGTCGAACGCGCAGCCGCCCTGCTCGCGCTCGCCGATCGCATGGAAGCGGCGAGCGACGACCTCGGCGAACTCGAATCGATCGACTGCGGCAAGCCGCTGGCGAGCGCGCGCGCAGATGAAATGCCACTCTCGATCGACGTGTTCCGCTTCATGGCCGGCGCCGCGCGCACACAGACCGGCAGCGCCGCCGGCGAATACGTCGCCGACCACACGTCCATGATCCGCCGCGACCCGGTCGGCCCGGTTGCCGCCATCGCGCCGTGGAACTACCCGTTGATGATGGCCGCGTGGAAGCTCGCCGCCCCGCTTGCCGCCGGCTGCACCGTCACCCTGAAACCGTCCGAGCTGACCCCACTCTCGACGCTCGCGTTTGCCGACGCGCTGGCCGACTGCCTGCCACCGGGCGTTGTGAACATCGTGCACGGCGACGGGCACAGCGTCGGTGACCAGCTGATCAACCACCCCGAGACCGAAGCCATCACCGTGACAGGCTCACCCGCGACCGGCATGGCGGCCATGCGCGCGGGCAGCGAGCAGATCCGCCACGTACACCTCGAACTCGGTGGCAAGGCCCCGGTGATCGTGTGCGCAGACGCTGACATCGATGCGGTAGTCGACACCATCCGAGGCGGCTCCTATTTCAACGCCGGTCAGGACTGCGCCCAGCCCTGCCGGATCATGGCCCACGCCTCGGTGTATGACCGATTGGTGGCGGAGCTGCAAAACCAGATTGCCACCGTCAAGACCGGCAGTCAGCGCGAAGACGGTGTCGAGATGGGGCCATTGATTTCCGCGGCACAGCGCGACCGCGTTGCCGGTTTCGTTGAGCGCGCCCGTGCGAGCTGCGAGGTTGTGGTCGGCGGAGAGACCCCCGACGGGCCGGGCTTCTTCTACCCCGCCACCGTGGTCGCCAACGTCGACAACGACGCCGAAATCGCCTGCGACGAAGTGTTCGGCCCGGTCGTGACCGTGTCGCGCTTTGACGACATTGAAGACGCCATCAAGACCGCAAACGCCAGCCGCTACGGCCTCGCGTCCAGCGTCTGGACACAGAACGTCGGCCTCGCCATGCGCCTGTGCAGCCGGTTGCGCTACGGCTTCACGTGGGTCAACACCCACGGTGTCGGCACCCCCGAAATGCCGTGGGCGGCAATGAAGGGTTCGGGCAACGGCTGCGATATGTCGGTCTACGCGCTCGACGCCTACACCGCCATCCGCCACGTTATGGTGGCGCACTGATGACTGAAACAGCATCTCAGCCCGATCTCCCTCGCGCGTATCAGCGAGCACTGACACCGTGCGCCTGTGGGCGTGACGTCCTTGCGGTAGCAAGACGGCGCGATGACAGACCACCACATGCAGGGTGCACCGCATGACTGCCCAGCCACTCGCCGGCAAACGCGCACTCATCACCGGCGGCCGCCAGGGCATCGGCCGCGCCATTGTCGAGCGCTTTCTCGACGAAGGGGCCGTGGTTGCATCCTGTGGCCGTGGAGATACGCCTGCTGATTGGCCAACCGACGTCGCGTGGCACCGCTGCGATGTCAGCGACTCCGCGTCCGTCAACGCCCTTGCGGTCGCACTCGGTCCCATCGACATCCTCGTCAACAACGCAGGCGTACAGGTCGAGAAGACCGTCGTCGACAGCACCGACGCAGACTGGGACGAGGTCATGGGCGCCAACGCGCGCGGTGTGTTCAATTGCTGCCGCGCGTTCATTCCGGCCATGCCGCGCGGCAGCAGCATCGTCAACATCGGCTCCATTTCCGGTCAGGTCGCAGATCCCGGCATGGCGCTCTACAACGCGTCCAAAGCCTTCGTACACGGCCTGACCCGGTCTATCGCGGTCGACCACGGGGAGACCGTACGCTGCAACGCCATCTGCCCGGGCTGGATCCTGACAGGCATGGCCGACGCCGCCTTTGCCGTCGCCGACGATCCCGCTGCGGCCAAGCACGACGCACTGGCACGCCACCCGGTTGGCCGCTTCGGTCAGCCTGCGGATATCGCCGCCATGGCGGCCTGGCTGGCCAGCGACGAGGCCACCTTTGCCAACGGGCAACTGTTCACGGTGGACGGTGGCATGACGGCTGCTTCGCCGCTCAGGCCGGACGCGTTCTGATATGCCTACAAACGAGCCCGGCGCGCACGGCGCAACCCCCAACCAAAGCGAATCACACATGCACCCGATCAACCACATCGCTGTCATCGGCTCAGGGGTCATCGGCTCGAGTTGGGCGGCGTTGTTTCTCGCCGCCGGGCACGAAGTGGCGGTCTACGACCCGGCACCCGATTTCGAAGCCACCACGCGCGAGCGCATTCGGACCGTGTGGCCCACACTCGACGCACTGGGCATGACAGAGCGCGCCGACCACGGCGCACTGCGCTTTTGCACCTCGGCTGTCAGCGCCGTCAGTCAGGCGCGGTTTGTTCAGGAGAACATTCCGGAGCGCCTCGAACTCAAGCACGCGCTCTACCGCGAGATCGAACCCCACCTTGAGGCCCACACCGTGGTCGCATCAAGCGCCTCGGGACTGATGCTCTCCGAGCTGCAGGGCGGCTGGCAACACCCCAACCGTCTGATACTCGGACACCCGTTCAACCCACCGCACCTGATTCCACTGGTGGAACTGATGGGCAATGACAAGACCGATCCTGATGCATTGAACGTCGCCGAATCGCTCTACCGCGGTTGCGGCAAAGTCACTATCCGGGTCAAAAAAGAAGTGCCCGCACACGTCGCCAACCGCTTGCAGGCCGCACTCTGGCGCGAAGCCATCCACCTCGTCGCCGAGGGAGTTGCAAGTGTTGAGGATGTCGACAAGGCCGTCTGGGCCGGACCGGGCTTGCGTTGGGCTGCCATGGGACCCCACCAGCTCTTCCACCTAGGCGCTGGTGAAGGTGGCCTGAACGAGTTCTGCAACCGCTACGGCCCGAGCTTCCACCGTTGGTGGGACGACCTCGGCCGGGCCGAGCTCAACCCCGACACGGTGGCCAAGCTCACCGAGGGCATCGCCGCCTTCGATCGCGGCCACAGCGATGACATCGCCCGCCGTGACGCCTTGATCGAAGCCATGCTGAACGCGACACGGCCGATGCGGTGAGTCGCGCCGAGAGTGCATATTGCACATTTATGGTTCATAATGTGCAATATGCACTCTCAGAGTCGCGTCAGCCCACGCTGGAGGTGCCCGCATGGCAAAGCCCGCCGATCCCCGTAACACACCTGAGCGCGAGGCTGTGCTCGCCAAGGCGGTGT
>CALDHJ010000459.1 GCA_937941555.1 uncultured Granulosicoccaceae bacterium
ATCCCAGGCCGGATACAACACCGTCTGCGATCTGCTCGCGACCCGCACGCCAGCCGTTCTGGTTCCGTTCTCCACAGACACCGAGACCGAGCAGGTTCAGCGCGCCAACCGATTGGCCGAGCACACCCAGTTTGCCGTCGCCGGTATCAACCAGGCGACACCCGACGCGTTGGCACACGCGATCGATCACGTGCGAAGCGCGACGCGCTGGCCGCAATTCAACCTTGACGGCGCCGCAAAAACTGCAAGCCTGCTACACGCCATGCTGTCGAGTGATACCGAGACGGCTCCGGTCTCAACAGACGGCAAGGACGCACTGCGGTGAATCACTGGCAAGCGCTGAACCGTGCAATCGAGGCTCGCGGTCGCCCAGTCCACTTCTGGTGGCGCGACGACGATGCGCACCGATACGACCCGCAACTCGGCTCCCTGTTGGCGTTGTCCGGGCGATACCACGCGCCGGTCACACTCGCGGTGGTGCCGCAGTGGCTGCAGCCGTCGCTCGCCGACACACTCACGCCACATGCCGGTCGCGTGCAGTGTGCTGTACACGGTTTCGCACACGCCGACCACGCCGAGCGGCCGGTACGCAAGTGTGAATACCCGGAGACTCGACCCACTGCAGACATCACAGCCGAGCTGACACAGGGTATTGCGCTGCTGCGCGACGCCTTGCCAACTCACTGGCTGCCCGCGTTCGTACCGCCCTGGAACCGCTTCGACCCGACACATTACCCCGCTCTGTCAGCTGCCGGATTCAAGGCCTTCTCAGCACGCTATAACAATGAGTTTGTGCCGGACCTGCAAAACTGGCCGATTCACATCGACATCATCAACTGGCGTGACAAAAGCTTCGCCGGCCTTGATCACTGTACCCGTTCACTGATCGACGCCATCGAGACAGCCGGCGAGCAACCGATCGGCATCATGACGCACCACCTCGACCACGACGCCGACTGCTGGGCCTATCTCGACCAGCTGCTGGGTTTCATCGCAGAACACGACCACAGCACACTGCTGCCGCTGACCACAACACGCGCCGCGTAACGCCGGAGTGTTAGCCCCCACTCCCCACTGGTGCCACGCGCTGTCTACCGGTCACAGCGTTACCGGGCAGGTGGCGTCACGAGCCGCGCCATTACGGTAAGATCGTGCCTTCACGCCATCGGCCACGATCACACCCCATGCTCGAACACCCGCTCGAACTGCCACTTCTCGAACCACCGGCAGCTCACGGGCAAGCCGACACTCCGACACACACGCGATCCTGGCGCGCCGCGCTTGCACTCGATTTTCAAGAGAGCCGCGGTCGCACTGTACTGCGCCACCGGCACACCGGCCCCTTGCGCGTGCAGCGGCCCCTCTACCCGGAGGGCAAGCAATGCCAGGTGCACCTGCTACATCCGCCCGCGGGCATTGTTGGTGGCGACCACCTGTCGATTGCCGCGCACGTGCACACCGGCGCCAGCGCGCAAGTGCTGACCCCCGGCGCGACACTGGTCTACCGCAGCACCGGGGACGTCGCCCGGGTCTCACTCGACTGCACGGTGGAGTCCGACGCGTGTCTTGAATACCTGCCGCATGAAACCATCCATTTCAACGGCGCCGCGTCGCGCGGCAACACGCGCATTGCGCTGGCCGCGAATTCCCGGCTGGTCTTCCGAGAGACCCACTGTTTCGGGCGCCCGCAAGCCGGTGAAGAATTCCTGTCAGGTGAGGCGCGGTGGCGCACAGCGGTTTACCGCGACGGCGCACCAAGTTGGATCGAGCACACGGTGATCGGCGCACCAAATTGGCTCAACACCACCGCCGGCATGCGCGGACATGCCTACTCCGGCACCCTCATCGCAACCCCTGTCAGCACCGACGGCTGCGCGGCACTGCGCAACACGGTCACCGATCCCCACACCGTGCTGACCTCGGTCGAAGGCTTGCTCATTGCCCGATACCTCGGCGACGATGGGCAGGCGTGGCGCCGCACATCCGAGCAGCTGTGGCGCGCCCTTCGGCCCGCGGTCATCGGCGCGACAGCACAGGCTCCCCGCATCTGGGCAACTTGAGAATCGAACATGGAACTGACCCCCCGGGAAAAGGACAAACTGCTCCTCTTCAGCGCGGCACTGCTCGCCGAACGGCGACTCGCGCGCGGCTGCCAACTCAACTACCCCGAAGCGGTGGCCTACCTCAGCCTCGCCATCATCGAGGGCGCGCGTGACGGCGCCAGCGTGGCCGATCTCATGTCGCGAGGCCGCGACCTGTTGTCGCCTGATCAGGTCATGGACGGGGTCGTCGCCCTGCTCGACGAAGTGCAGGTCGAAGCGACCTTCCCGGACGGCACCAAGCTCGTCACCGTGCACCAACCCGTGGGGCCACCACCGGTTGACGACATCGCCCCCGGCGCGATCGAGTGTGCCGAGGGCACCATCACGCTGAACGCCGGCCGCGAGACCCGCGAACTGACCGTCGCCAACAGCGGCGACCGACCCATTCAGGTCGGCTCGCATTACCACTTTTTCGAGACCAATTCAGCGCTCGAATTCGACCGCGCGGCCGCCCGCGGGTGGCGCCTCGATATTCCTGCCGGCACCGCCGTTCGCTTCGAACCGGGGCAATCTCGCGACGTCACGCTCGTGCCCTATGGTGGTGCACGGCAGGTCTACGGATTTCGCGGTGAAGTCCAGGGCGCACTCGACACAGGGGATTCCGACCATGGCTGAACTCGACCGACGCGCCTACGCGCAACTCTACGGACCCACCGTCGGCGACCGTGTGCGCCTGGGCGACACCGCGCTGTGGATCTCCCCCGAGGTCGATCACACCGTCTACGGCGACGAGATCACCTTTGGCGGCGGCAAGGTCATCCGCGATGGCATGGGCCAGTGTCAGGGCGGGCCGGACGTCGTCGACACGGTGATCACCAATGCGCTGATTCTCGACCACACCGGCGTGGTCAAAGCCGATGTCGGACTCAAGGACGGGCGGATTCACGCCATCGGCAAGGGCGGCAATCCCGACACCCAGAACGGCGTGACCATCCCGGTCGGCCCGGGCACCGAGGTCATCGCAGGCGAGGGCATGATCCTCACCGCCGGTGGCGTCGACGCCCACATCCACATGATCTGCCCGCAACAGATCGACGAAGCACTGTGCTCGGGCGTCACCACCATGCTCGGCGGCGGCACCGGCCCGGCCACCGGCACCAATGCCACCACTGCAACACCCGGCGCCTTTCACATCGCCACCATGTTGCGCGCCGCCGACGCCTTCCCGATGAACATCGGACTGCTCGGCAAGGGCAATGCAAGCCTGCCGGGCGCGTTGGAATCGCAGATTCGTGCCGGCGCCATGGGCCTCAAGCTGCACGAGGACTGGGGCACCACACCGGCGGCGATCGACAACTGCCTCAACGTAGCAGAGGCCTTCGACATTCAGGTCGCGATCCACACCGACACCCTGAACGAGTCGGGGTTCGTTGAAGACACCCTCGCGGCGATGAAAGACCGCACCATCCACACCTACCACACAGAGGGCGCCGGCGGCGGCCACGCACCGGACATCATCCGTGCCTGCGGCCAGGCCAACGTGCTGCCCTCCTCTACCAACCCGACCCGGCCCTACACCGTCAACACCGTCGACGAACACCTCGACATGCTGATGGTCTGCCACCACCTCAAGGCGAGTATTCCCGAAGACATCGCCTTCGCCGAATCGCGCATTCGGCGCGAGACGATTGCAGCCGAAGACATCCTGCAGGATATGGGCGCCTTCTCGATGATCGCCTCCGACTCCCAGGCCATGGGCCGTGTCGGCGAGGTCATCAGCCGCACCTGGCAAACCGCTCACAAAATGCGCGAGCAGCGCGGCGCGCTCGAGGGCGATGACGCCCGCGTCGACAACCTGCGCGCCAGACGCTACATCGCGAAATACACGATCAACCCTGCCATCACCCACGGCATCGCCGATCAGGTCGGGTCGCTCGAAGTCGGCAAGCTCGCCGACCTCGTGTTGTGGAAGCCGGCCTTTTTCGGCACCAAGCCCAGCCTCGTGCTCAAGGGCGGCGCCATCGCAGCCGCCCCCATGGGCGACCCCAATGCCTCCATCCCGACGCCGCAACCGGTGCACTACCGCCCGATGTTCGCCGCCTTCGGCAACAACGCCGGCCTCTCGATGAGCTTTGTCAGCCAGGCCGCCGTCGCCGATGGCGTCGGCGAGCGGCTGGACCTCAAGGCGACATTGCACGCGGTGAACAACTGCCGCACCGTGCGCAAGGCGGACATGCTGCTCAACGACTACCAACCCGATATCAGTGTTGACCCGCAAACCTATGCCGTGCACGCGGACGGGGTGTTGTTGACCTGTGAACCGGCAACCGAACTGCCGCTGGCGCAAAAGTACTACCTCTTCTGAGCATGATCACACTCACGCAACGCCTCGAAGACGCGGCAGACACGCCGGACAACCTGCCGACCTTGACCCTCACCTGCCAGCAGCGGACCCACTCGCGGCTGCGCGCCCAGCTCGACGACGGGCGCGACGTCGGGGTGATGCTGCCACGCGGCACGAGCCTCTCCGCGGGCGACTTGCTCGCGGCAGACGACGGCCAGTGCGTGCGGGTCGTCGCCGCCGCTGAGAGTTTGTCGGTGTCGACCTGCGGCGATCCGCTGCTGTTTGCGCGCGCGTGCTACCACCTCGGCAACCGCCACGTGCCGCTGCAGATCAGCGACCACACACTCGCCTACAGCACCGATCACGTTCTCGACGAGATGCTGCAGGGGCTCGGCTTGTCCGTCACCCACACGCAGGCCGCATTCGAACCCGAACCCGGTGCCTACGGCGGTGGCCATCACCATGCCCACTGAACCCGAGATCGCACCCTGGATCGGGCCGCTGTTGCAATTTTCCAGCGCCAACCTGCCGGTTGGTGCCTACAGCTACTCACAAGGCCTCGAGTGGGCAATCGAATCCGGCTGGGTACACGACGTCGACACGCTAAAAGCCTGGTGTCGCGACTGGATCGACGGCCCGATGGCGCAGCAGGACCTGCCGTTGCTCGCGCGCCTGCACAGCGCCTTTGAGTGTGGCGACAGCGAGGCCCTGACGCACTGGTCCGCCTGGGCGCTCGCGAGCCGCGAAACCCACGAGCTGCGCGAGGAAGAGCGGGCGCGGGCACGAGCGGTGGTGATGCTGCTCGATCAACTGCTCCCCGACCTCACGATAAGCCACCGCGACCCGCTGTTGAAATCCCCACTCACCGGGCTCGCCTCCGCGGCGGTACACCTGGGCATCCCGAGCGGCGGTGCCCAGGCGGCACACGCCTGGGGCTGGCTCGAGAACACGGTGCTCGTCGGGGTCAAGCACATTCCGCTCGGGCAATCGGACGGTCAACGCAGCATGATGCAACTGTGGCCCGCGCTGCACGAGGCGATCACGCGCAGCAGCCACTTTGACGACGACGACATCGGCTTCTCGCTCCCCGGCGCCAGCTTTGCAAGCGCCGCACACGAAACCCAGTACACCCG
>CALDHJ010000460.1 GCA_937941555.1 uncultured Granulosicoccaceae bacterium
CTCGTTGTCGATGATTCGCCGAGCATTCGTCTCGCGTTCGGTGACCTGCTTCGCCTGCAGGGCTACCGGGTCGAAGTGGTGGCGACAGCACGCGACGCGCTGGAAGCCGTGAGTGATTCGGTGTTCGATATTGCCGTGGTGGATTTCTACCTCGGCGAGCAGACAGGCGATGCCCTGATCAGGCAACTGATAGATGCCGCCGGGGGAGAGCTCGCCTGCGCGGTGTTGACCAGCAACTATGCAGATCACATCATCCAGCAAAGTTTGGCGGCGGGCGCGGTGGCGTGCCTGTTCAAGAGCGAGCCCGGCGATCTGCTGCTGGCACGCATCGAGGGCATGGCGCGGTTACTCGGGGGCCGCACACAATTGCGCGACCAGGTTGCCAGTGCGCGAGCGCTCGCCCACGCACTGCCATACATCTGGGTCCACGTGGACCGCAGTGCCGGGCTGATCGATTTGAGCAAGCCTGCGCGGCGCTATCTCGCGATCGAAGTTGACCGACCCCCGGCAGTCGGAGTGCCGCTTCGCACCTTGCACAGTACGCTCGACGGCGAATCCGGCAAGTTGCTCGACGACGCGATCACTGCCGGGCAAACCGCCGAGGCCGAGGGCTGGGAGTGCCGGCCTCTGGCCGATGGAACGGCGCTCGTCCTGCGGCGCGATGCCACTGCAACCGGCGGGTTGCGACCGGGACGCGATCTGAACTTCAGTCTGCTGTTCATGGCTGTCGAGTTCACCACCGATACCGATCAGGCTATCAGCGTGGCGGCCAATCAGAACCTCGTCGAAGTGTTGACGCAACGCCTGCAGCAGCGTGTGATACAGGCAGACCGCATCGAGTACCTGGGCCGCGGCCTCTACAGCATTGTGGTGGCACACCGCACCGATGCCGCCGGTATCGTGGCTGCTAAGCAATTGATCATGACAGTTGTCGGCATCGCTCAGGGGCTTGGCAAGATCAATCTGCACAGTCACGCCGCCCTGATTCGCCAGGATCGGCCCGACGCCCTCGACAGCGACTCACTCAAGCGTGCGCGAGAAGGTGCACTCATGGCCCGCCAGGCTGGTCGCAATCAACTGTGTCTGGTCGACCGCGGTATTGTGATCAATGCCGACAGTCGACAGCCCTGAAACCGCGAATCGAGCTCAGACCCGATCCGCACTCTCCCGGGATTAGCCGTTGCCCATGCGCTGGCTCTCTGATGCGACCCCTCGCATTCGCCTGTTATTCCTGATGGCGCTCGCCATGCCGATGGCGTTCAGCACCTGGATGGTCGTGATCAACAATTTTGCCGTGGAGCGGGCCGCGTTCGACGGTGCCGAGATCGGCATGTTGCAGAGCCTGCGTGAAGTGCCGGGTTTCATGGCCTTTGCGGTGATTCTGATACTGCCTTTCATCCGAGAGCAGCGACTCGCCCTGTTGTCGCTTGCCTTGCTGGCGTTTGGCACGGCCGTCACCGGCTATTTCCCGAGTGTGTTCGGTCTCTATGTCACAACCGTGGTGGCGTCGATCGGATTTCACTATTACGAGACGGTCAATCAGTCGCTGCAGATGCAATGGCTCGAGCGGGACTCTGCGGGTGAGTTGTTCGGGCGACTGTTGGCAGTGGGGTCATTGTCCGGTCTCGTCGCCTATTCGCTGGTCTTTGCCGCGACCCGCTGGTGGGACGTCTCACTGGAGTGGGTATTGTTTGCGGGTGGGTGCGTGACGTTGTCCATCACACTCTACTGCGCGATTGCGTTTGCGCAATTCGAGCAACCGGTCAAACAGAATACGGCGTTGGTACTGCGCAAGCGATACAGCTTGTATTATTTTCTGACATTCCTGTCTGGAGCGCGGCGCCAGATATTTTTGGTCTTTGCCGCGTTTCTCATGGTCGAGAAGTTTGCGTTCAGCGCGTCGTCTGTTGCGCTCATGTTTCTGCTCAATGGCGCGCTCAATTTCGTGCTGGCGCCTCGCCTCGGAGCCTGGATCGATCGGGTGGGGGAGCGGCAGGCGCTGACTGTGGAGTATGCAGGGCTGGTCGTGGTGTTCGTGCTCTACGCGGTGGTCGACAGCCCGGTGCTGGCAGTGGGGCTGTTCATCGTTGATCACGCCTTGTTTGCGTTGGCTATTGCGTTGAAAACCTATTTTCAGAAAATCGCTGATCCTGCTGACATTGCTCCGAGCGCAGGCGTGGCATTTACCATCAATCACATTGCAGCTGTGGGCCTTCCCGCGGTGTTGGGTTTGTTGTGGGTGGCCGGTTCGCCGGGAGCGGTGTTTCTGATCGGGGCGCTGTTCGCGTTGTGTTCGCTGGCACTCGCACAGTGTGTCCCGAACACGCCCGCGGCCGGCAACGAGATGCAGTGGCCGGGTTGGGTGCGCCGGGCATCCGGTTTCAGAGCGGGCTGAACCGCGACGCGCGCCGGATCGAATGTCTTAGTGTGATCGGTCGGGTGTGGGAGCAGATGGCCGTGCGCCCTGCTTGAGCAGTGCGGCCATTGCATCCTCGATACCCCGTGGTGTCAGCGGAAACATGCGGTGTTGCAATTGCTGGCGAATCAACCGTGTGCTCGGCATGTGCTGCCAGTAGGGCTCGGGTTCCGGGTTGAGCCATACGGCGTGGGGAAAGTGGTCGAGCAGTCGTTGCATCCAGACGTGGCCTGCCTCTTCGTTCCAGTGCTCCACACTACCGCCTGCTGCCGTGACTTCATAGGGGCTCATGCTCGCATCGCCGACAAACACCAGCTTGTAGTCGCGGCCGTAGGTGCGAAGCAATTCGTGTGTGGCCACGGTTTCGTTGTTGCGCCGTCGGTTGTCGCGCCAGAAGCGCTCGTAGACGTAGTTGTGAAAATAGAAGTGTTCGAGGTGTTTGAATTCGGTCCGTGCTGCTGAGAAGAGGGTCTCACAGTGTTTGATGTGTGCATCCATCGAGCCGCCCACGTCCAGACACAACAACACCTTGATGGCGTTTCGGCGCTCGGGCACCATCTTGACGTCGAGCAGGCCGGCCTGTTCCGCTGTGGCTTGAATGGTGCCGTTCAGGTCGAGTTCGTCCGCCGCGCCCTGGCGCGCAAATTTGCGCAATCGGCGCAGCGCCATCTTGATGTTGCGCGTGCCGAGTTCGACGGTATCGTCGAGGTTGCGGAATTCACGTCGGTCCCACACCTTGACCGCACTTCGGCCACGGCTTCGATCCTGTCCGATACGGACACCCTCGGGGTTCGCCCCACCGGCCCCGAAGGGTGAGGTGCCGCCGGTGCCGATCCACTTGTTTCCGCCCTCGTGGCGCTCGTTTTGTTCTTTCAGGCGCTCCCGCAAGGTCTCCATGAGCTCATCAAGGCTGCCGAACTGCCGCAAGGCCTCGAGCTCCTCGGGGCTCAGCAGGCGTTCGGCCTCGTGCGCAAGCCAATCGTCCGGGATGGCATCGAAGAGATCCAGGAACGTCGATTCAACGCCGGCGAAGTGCTCGCCGAAAATCTGATCAAAACGGTCATAGAAGCGTTCGTCCTTGACCAGACACACCCGCGCAACGTCGTAGAAACTGTTGATGTTCGCGTCCACCACGCCAGCTCGAAGGCAATCGTGGAGGGCGAGCAGTTCGGTCAGGCTGACGGGCACGCCACCGCGCTTGAGTTTCAGGAAAAGATCGACAAACACTGGGTGCTATCGTCCCTGGCGTTTGTGCATGAACATCAGCCGCTCGAACAAGTGGACGTCCTGTTCGTTTTTCAACAGTGCACCATGCAGTGTCGGCATCAGGCTGGCGTCGTCACGCGCGCGCAGCTTGTCGGCGGGAATGTCCTCGGCGAGCAACAACTTCAACCAGTCGATGAGTTCTGACGTCGAGGGTTTCTTTTTCAGGCCAGCTGTGTCGCGGATCTCGAAAAAGAGCGACAGCGCTCCGGCGAGAAGGTCCCGTTTGATACCCGGGTGGTGCACGTCGACGATCTGCGTGAGGGTGTCCTCATCGGGAAAGCGGATGTAATGGAAGAAACACCGCCTCAGAAAGGCGTCGGGCAGCTCTTTTTCGTTGTTGGATGTGATGATGACCAGCGGTCGGGTGACAGCGCGAATCTGTTGTTGCGTCTCGTGCACGAAGAATTCCATGCGATCGAGTTCCAGCAGCAGATCATTCGGGAATTCGATGTCAGCCTTGTCGATTTCGTCGATCAGCACAACGCTCGGGGCCGGGTTCTCGAAGGCTTGCCACAACACACCTTTGACAATGTAGTTGCCAATGTCATGGACCCGTTCGTCGCCGAGTTGCGAGTCGCGCAGTCGCGAGACAGCATCGTATTCATAGAGGCCCTGTTGCGCCTTGGTGGTCGACTTGACGTGCCAGCGCAGCAGAGGGCGGTCGAGCGAGCGCGCCACTTCTTCGGCCAGTTGGGTCTTCCCCGTGCCGGGTTCCCCCTTGACCAGCAATGGTCTGCCGAGCGTCAGCGCGGCGTTGACGGAGGTTTTCAGCTCTTCGGTGGCAATGTAGGTGTCAGTACTGTCGAAGCGGGGGTCTGAGGGCATGTGTATCACCGAATAGTCGTCTGCTGTACATGGTAGCGTCGTGTGCGTGCGGTGTCTCGGCATTTGCCTGGCGGGCGCGAGAGTTGGCTCGAATGGTGTTTTATGACCCTGATCGACATGGAAAACGGTAAAAATCGTAGTTATTGGACGATTCAGTCCGTTTGCGGTCTTGATCTGGTGTTTTGCTTGCGTTATGAATGGAAACAGGCTAGCCGCGTTGCCCGAGTTGCGTTTCTCCACCCTAGTGAAGGGTCTGCTGTGATTGACCGAACCTGTTTGTCAGGTGCGGCCGCGAAGGTCATCAGAGTGGTGGGAGACTGGTCTGTCGATGTACACATTTGACTACGGAAGGTAACTTGCCATGCAAAGTGATGACACTCAGGAGACGCTTGTTCGATCAGCGCAGACGCAACCCGCGCTGACGCCACTCGCGCTCGACGATCAGCTAGCGTTTCTGCTGCGCCGATCGCACCAACACCTCACCAGCCTGTTTCAACAGATGATGACGGTCAGCCAATTGACCTCGCCTCAGTACAATGCGCTGCTTCGCTTGCGAGAGCAGGGGCGTGTCTCTCAAAACCAACTCGGTCGATTGATCGATATGGACCCGGCCACAACGCAAGGCGTGGTGACCCGCCTGGTGCAACGCGGACTGATCGAACGCGTGCCCGATGAAGTGGATCGGCGACGGGTGCAGCTGACACTGACCGAGTCCGGGCACCAGACCATGCTCGAAGCCTTGGTCGTTGGACAGGATATCCAGGAACGCGCACTCGCGGATTTCAGCGAGCAGGAGCGCGCCGAGTTGTTGCGGCTGCTTGGCAAGTTGACGCGATAACAACCGACCTGTCAGGTGCCGTGTGTGAGTCCGTCTGCGGCACACCATTGAAAAGCGCGAGCCGTGGCGCGCTGGCGCAGCGGTGTGTGTCCACGGCGTTCAGGCGCGGTCGGTGGGCAGCTGTGCCTATTTGACGACAATAAGCCGGTTGGGCAAGGCGTTTTCGGCAACACCAGTCGCCGGTGCCGCCTTCGCCATGGTGTCACCACACGCGACAATCGCTTCGATAAGTCCGGTGTGCAGTTCTCCGCGTTTGACACGCGCAACCATGGCATTGATGGCGCGTTGCCATGCGACAGGGTTGACCTTTCCATCAAAACCGACGTCAGCGAGTATCTCTACGCGTTGCTCTGCCAAGCTGGCAAAGATCAGAACACCCATGCGGCCATCGGTATTGTGAAGGCCCCGGAGAAAGAACTGTTCTATCGCGTGCTTGCGCACGCGCTGCTGTTTGACCGATTCCGGTAGAAGCCGCATGCGCAAGGCAGGCATGTGTTGCAGCAGGGCGTACACGCCAAAAAACACCAGCACCTGCAGTGAAAAAATCAAGGCAACACCGCCCCCGAAAAGCGCGACGATCAATGCCGGCAAGCACAGTGCAGTGAGTGCGGCGATGAGCATGTCGTCCTGTGTGCCGTCATCGTCGCTGTGCTCTGCAATCACCGTGACCAGCTCGCCGTCACTCACGGATTCACATTGGGTAACGGCCGCTTCGATTGCGTCGAGATTGGTTTGTGTCAGTTGTGTCGTCATGTCACCAGCCTCCTGAGGCACCGCCACCGCCAAATCCACCACCGCCGCCGCCTCCGCCGCTGCTACCAGGCCGGGTTCCACTCCGGCGCGCTCGCGCGCTGCCGGGCTGATCCCGGTACTCTGTCGGGTCTTCCGGGTTGGCGTAGTGTCTGGGTGGCAGTGCTCCGTCGATAGCGGAGTGCGAACCGGTGCCGGAGCCGCGGCCATGGCCCCGCTTGTGGAGTACAAGTGCCGCAATCAGGGCGACTGCAACACCGACATACCACCGCTCGGAGATGATGTTGGCCACCATGCCGATGACACCGGACATCACCAGAATGTTGATGGCACCGCGGCCAATCTGTTTGCGGAAGTAATGGGCGAGCGCAAACAGACCAGCGAACAGCACTGGAATGGCCATTGTCAGGGTGTTCTTTCCGGAATTGTCTGTGGCAGCAGCGCCCGGGTTGCGCAACGTGTTGAGAACCTCGCGGACGCCCGCGCGTGCGCCGGCGTCGAAATCGCCTGATTGAAAAGGGGGTCTGATGTGTTGGTTGATGATGTCGCGTGCTTGGACGTCGGTCAGCGTTGTCTCCAGCCCGTAGCCGACTTCGATTCGCATTTGACGCTCCTCGGGCGCGAAGAGGATCAGCACGCCGTTGTCGGCGCCGGATTGGCCGAGTTGCCAGTGGCGGGCCAGTCCGAGCGCGTACTGCGCGACGTTTACGCCGTCCAGTGACTGCACTGTAGCAAGTACGACTTGATCGCCGTACTGATCCTGGTGTGATCTGAGGTCGCGAGAGAGTTGTGCGCGCGTGCTGCGCGAGAGCAGGTCTGCCTGATCGACGACTGCCCCGCTGAAATCGGGGTAGGGTGCAGCACTTGCACTGTTGATAGTTGTCAGCAGCATGGCCAGCGAGAACAGCACCAGGCGAGTGGTGTTGCTCATTCGCTGAAACGTCATGAACACCATTAGATGTGACCTGTGAGTCGGCGGATTATCATCTTGGCTCACTCCTGTTCAGTTCGCGTCGTCGGGACACGGTGAGGGTGAAGGGTGGTTCGATCAGGATTTCAATACCGTGGGCTCGATTGTCAATCGCAAGTTGAACCGCGATTCGACCGAGTCGGCTATCTGTTCAGCCAGGGCAAGGATATCGTGTCCGGATGCATCGCCGAGGTTAAGCAGGACAAGGGCCTGATTCTCATGCACGCCGACTGCGCCGTTGCGGTGTCCTTTCCATCCGCAGGCCTCGATCAGCCAGCCCGCAGACAACTTCTGCGTCGCGTCATCTTGCGGCCAGTGCGGCATGTCCGGGTAGTCGCAGAGCAGAGCCTCGGCTTGTGTCGTGGTGACGATCGGGTTGGTGAAGAAGCTGCCTGTGTTGCCGATTTCCGCCGGGTCGGGGATGCGCGCCTTTCTGACGCTGACAACGGCGTCGAACACGTCTTTTGGGGTCACATCGGAGCGATCCTGCAATGCGGATCGCAGTGCGGGGTAGTTGATCTTGAGCGTGGGTGTAGTGTGCAGCTTCAGCCAGACGCGGCTGATCAGAAACCGGTCTTTCCAGTGTTGTTTGAACGCGCTGTCGCGGTAGCCGAATGCACAGGCGTCGCTGTCGAGCGTGACGGCGCTGCCGTCTTGTCTGTCGATGGCTTCGAGTTGGACGAACACATCGGACAGCTCGACCCCATAGGCGCCGATATTCTGGATCGGCGCGGAGCCGACGGCGCCTGGGATCAGGGCCAGATTCTCCAATCCGTGCCATCCCTGCTCGAGACAATGCGCGACCAGAGAATGCCAGTCCTCGCCAGCGCCCACCCGCAACAGCACGCTACCGTCGTCCTGACGCTCGTGCTCTATGCCCTTGATACCGATCTGCAGAACCAAGCCACTGGGTGGCCCGACGAACACGGTGTTGCTGCCGCCACCGAGCGCGAAGAGGGGTTGTTGGTTGTCCTGGCACCAGGTCAGGGCTTCGCGCAGGTCCTCTTCGCTGCCGGCGCGAGCGAAAAAGGCCGCGATGACATCAAAGCCGAAGCTGTTGTATTCGCGCAGGGAATATGCTGATTCAATGAACACGTTGAGTCGGTATTGTCCGTTCGATTGAGGGGTAACGCCAGAGCAGAATCAGCCCGCGCGACAGCATAAACGCGCTGAACGCGAACCACAAACCGTGATTCTGCCAAATCGGCACACAGATCAGCAGCAACACTGCGTAGAGCGCACAGGATTGCAGCATGGCGTTTCGCAGGGTCACCGTATGGGTCGTGCCGAAATAGACGCCGTCCATTTGAAACGCCAGGGCACCTGTCAGGGGGGCGAGGACCATCCAGAACAGGTAGGTCGACGCGCTGACCCGCACGCTCTCGATGTCGGTCATGAGTGCAATGAGGTGGTGTCCACCCAGTGCGTAGCAGGCTGTGATAGCCAGCGCCGTTGCGAAAGCCCACCGTGTGCCGAGTCGGACACGTTGCCTCAGCAGCTTGCGGTCGCGGGCACCGTAAGCGGTGCCGGCCTGCACTTCAGCGGCGTGGGCGAAACCGTCCAGTGCGTAGCTGGCAAGCAGAAAGAAGTTGAGTAACACGCCGTTGGCCGCCAGTACGACTTCACCCATTCGCGCGCCGATCAGGGGCAGGCTGTAGAAACTCACCACCAGGCAGGCCGAGCGGATGAAGATGTCTCGATTCACTGCAAAGAGCCGTTGCCAACCCGGCGAGGTGACAAGCGCTCTGCGGTCGGGTACGGCACCGCGACGTTTCAGCTCCCGACTCAGTACCCACAGCCCGACACCACAGGCAACCGTTTCGCTGACCACGCTGGCCCAGGCGACTCCGGCGACATGCCAGCCGAATCCATTGACGAACAACACGTCCAGGCCGATGTTGATGCCGTTGAGCAATAGCTGCACACACAGCGCAAGCCCGGCTCTGTCGAGCGCGATCAGCACCCCGAGAACGACGAAGTTGGCAAGCGTTGCGGCGGAGAACCACAAGCGCGGGTACAGATAGTCCCGTGTCAAATCCCCGAGTGTCGAGGCCTTGCCACTGAATCCGATGGCCAGTTCGATGATGACCGGCGACAGCACGGCCACAAACGCGCCGAGTGCGATCGCAATGGCGAGCGCTCGCAGGGCGACCAATCCCAGGGTTGGCGTGTCGGCCGCGCCGCTTGCCTGTGCGACAAGGCCGGCTGTGCCCATGCGCAGGAAACCGAACAGAAACAGCACCAGCGAGACTGTGGCAGCACCGAAGGCCACTGTGGCGAGGTAGCGGGGGTCGTCAAGGTGGCCTACGACCGCGGTGTCGACAATGCCCACTAGCGGCACGCTGATGTTGCCCAGCATGACCGGTCCCGCGATACGCCAGATGGCACGGTGATCAGACAGATTCACGTGTGGGTTTGCCGCGGCAGCGCGTGCCGCGGATTCCAGTCGATCACAGTTTTCGGGTCCCGCTTGGGCGTTGCCTCTGACGGGCTATCTTACTCCTGTCCGCGCGAGGGCCGTCCGATGCAGTGGTAGTGGGCACCGGCTTGCGCCATCAACGCAGGGTCATAGATGTTGCGACCGTCGAAAACATGGCGGGTCTTCAAGCTCTTCAGAATGCCGGGCCAATCGGGACTGCGGAACTCCTGCCACTCGGTATTGATGACCAGTGCGTCGGCGTCCTGTACGGCGTCCATGGCGGTACCCATGAGCTGAAGGCGGTGCGCGTCATCCGGATAGAGATGGCGGGCTTCCGCCATGGCCACCGGATCGTAGGCCTTGATGGTTGCACCCTGTTCCCACAAGGCTTCCATCAGGACACGGGCAGGCGCTTCACGCATGTCGTCGGTATTGGGTTTGAACGCCAGGCCCCAGAAGGCAAAGGTCTTTCCAGACAGATCGTCGCCGAACTGCTCCCGGATCTTGGTATGCAGAACACGCTTCTGGCGTTCGTTCACTGCCTCGACCGAGGCCAACAGCTCGGGCTCGTAACCCGTTTCACGCGCGGTGGCTACCAGCGCTTTCACA
Organism: uncultured Granulosicoccaceae bacterium; assembly: GCA_937941555.1. Classification (GTDB taxonomy): domain Bacteria; phylum Pseudomonadota; class Gammaproteobacteria; order CALCKW01; family CALCKW01; genus CALCKW01. Next base: position 10,094 of record CALDHJ010000460.1, read on the forward strand.
TCCTTGGGAAAACACGAGCCCCCGTAGCCGCAGCCGGGGTAGATGAAGCTGTAACCGATACGCGGGTCTGAGCCGATGCCGATGCGGACACTCTCGATGTCGGCGCCGAGCCGATCGGCGAGGTTCGACAGCTCGTTCATGAAGCTGATCTTGGTCGCGAGCATCGCGTTGGCCGCGTATTTTGTCAGCTCGGCGGACCTCACATCCATGAAGATCAGGCGGTCGTGGTTGCGGACAAAGGGGTTGTACAGCTCGCGCATGACTGCTGCAGCGGCGTCGTCTTCCGTACCGACGATGATGCGGTCGGGCTTCATGAAGTCGCCGATCGCAGCGCCTTCCTTGAGAAATTCCGGGTTGGATACAACCGCGAACGGGACGTCCAGCCCACGCGAGTCGAGTGCGCTTTGGATGGTCTGGGCTACGCGGTCTGCAGTGCCGACGGGCACAGTTGACTTGTCGATGACAATGCGGTGCTCGGTCATACGTGAGCCGATGGTTTCT
>CALDHJ010000461.1 GCA_937941555.1 uncultured Granulosicoccaceae bacterium
CGTACTAGCTAGTTTGGGTCAGGTTGCCACAGTGTTACGGGGTTGTAATCCCCCTTTTGTGGGTATAGGAACCACCGCCGCGGTTCGATTCCCAACTCTTTCTACGTCAATTTTCTGGCAACGCGCAGACCAGCGATCGCCAACGTCTTCACCCAGCTACCAACGCCACACCCACCGCAATCGCATTCGCCGCACCCAGTGCAAGCAACGACACCAGCGTCAGCTGCATGCCGAGCACACGCGGGCGCCACGGGGCATCCGCACTGCGAATCCCTTGCGGGTGCAGCAAACGACCTGCGACAAACGCCAGCGCAAGCGGCGCGGTCAACCACCACGGCACCCCGTTCCACTCGAGGCACGCCAACAGGATCAACCCGATTGGCGCGTACTCGGCGAGGTTACCCTGCGCGCGGATGGCGCGGATCAACTCCTCGTGCCCGCCGTCGCCGATAACCACCTTGAGCGTCTGCCGCAGGCGGATCACGTTCAGCGAGAGCCAGACATGTAAAAAGGCGAGAATGGCGGCAGCGAGTCCGGTGATCCACAGCATGGCGTTGGTCTGGTTGCGTTTCGGAGGCCGGAGCCTAGCAATGGGGTCACAACGTGATCAACCGTTCGCGCGGATGTGAAGACGGGTTGTGTGTCAGTCGGTGAGCGTCCCCACATCCTGAACACGTTGCTGCAACTGCGTGACGAAATTGCTTTCAGCCGAATTGGGCGTCGCCTGCCGCCGCCGTATCACGCCGAGTGGCCGGCTAAACTGCGGGTGATCAAACGACAGGAAGACCAATGTGTCCTGCAGGTAGGGCGCTGTCGTTGCGCGGGGCATGGTCGTGATCAGATCGGTCTCGGCCACAATCTCCAACACCGACCGAATCGAATCGGTCTCGCACCCGATCTGCATCGAGCGCACACCCGACGCACTCATCGCCGATTCCGTTTGCTGGCGCAGCAAACTGCCACGCGAGTGCGCCAGCCAACTGGCTGCCTCGAGATCCGACGCGAGAATCGTCTCCCGGCGAGTCAGCGGGTGCCCAGCGCGACACAGCACACCGACACGGTCGTCTATCAGCTCGACAAAATCCAGACCGTCTACCGGGTCCGCAAGAATGCTCGGCCCGAACACCAGATCGATCTCCGAACGTTCGAGCAAGGCGCGCAACTCGTGCACGAGCCCGGTTCGAATCTCCACGCTGCAATGCGGGTTGCTCTGGATGAAGGCCGCAAGCGTCCGGGTCAGGAAACGCCCGGACACGATCGGCGGCGCACCGATACGCAGCTCCCCCGTGGCACCGCGCGCCGCCTGTCGCGCCACCACGCCCGCCTGCTCTTCGGCGAGCCGTATCGCCTGGCCGTTGCGTGCCAGGCGTTTGCCAAGGCTGGTCGGTACAGACCGCCGGCCCTCGCGCTGAAACAGCGGCGCACCGAGCCGCGCCTCCAACGCTTTCATATTGCGACTCAACGCCGGCTGCGTCGTGTCAAGGCGGTCTGCCGCCGACTGGAAAGATCCTGCCTCCACGATGACCGACAGCTGCGCCAGGTGCTTGGGGTCCAGTTTCATAATGTATTGATATGTGTAATCGGACTTAATTGATTATCTTACATGTATCAAAGCTGCTAGGTTCGAGTGGTCACCTTGTGAGGTCACCATGATCAAACGCACACTCTGGAGCCGCGCAGCGGCGGCCATCACCGTCGCAGTGGCACTGCAGTCCACTGCCACCGCCGAGATTTTCAAGGGCGAAACCGCCGGTGTCGGCGATCCGGTACACACCATGTTCGTCGCCTTCTCCAATCAGGCAGGCAAGGCCGGTGTGGAGATCCAGGTGAACGCCGGTCAGACGCTGACGAAATCCATGCTCAAAGGCGCCAAGGGCGAGATCGATTTCTTCTCGACTGTCCCGTCGCTGGTCAACCTCATGGCCGGTCAGAAGCGCATGTACAAAAACATCGAAAACGGCGCCGAGCTCGCCGGCAATCTGCGGGCGATCGTCGGTTTCAAAGCGGGTGCCTACCACCCCGTCACCCTCTCGGGCTCCGGCATCGAGACCTGGGAAGACCTCAAAGGCAAGACGGTTTTCACCGGCCCGCCCGCCGGATCGGCCTCCGCTACCTCCGAAGCCTTGATCAAGATCATCACGGGCTACGAGGCAGGCAGCGACTACGAAGCGGTTCGCCTGAGCTGGGGTGAGGGCTACGCGGCACTGGCCGACGGCAAGATCGACATGATGGTGCGCCCGGCAGAAGTCGGTTCGGCCAAGATCGAACAGTTTGGTCTCTCGGGTGAGTTCCGGGTGTTGTCGATTCCGGAATCCGTGGTTGGCAGCGAGGCCATGCAGGGCCTGTTCGGCCGCCCGGGCCGCGGCATGCTGACCTTCGACGGTGGCGTCTACAAGGGCCAGCTGACCGGTGGCGAGATCACTGCACTGGGCTTCACGCAGTTTGTCGGCACCCAGGCCAACGTCGCGGATGATGTCGTGTACGCCGCGACCAAATCGTTCTGGGACAACCTCGACGAAGTGCAGGCCACCGCCTTCTTTCTCAAGGAAGTGACGCGGGAGTCAGCCTTCACCTCGGTCAATGTGCCGCTGCACCCGGGCGCGCTGCGCTACTACGAAGAGGCCGGCTTCGACGTACCGGATGAGATCCGCCCCTGAGGCCCCTCGCCGCGACGGCACCGCTCGCCAGGCTGCACACGCAGCCTGGTCTGAGCATTACACATCACCTCTGACATGCCTTCTGAC
>CALDHJ010000462.1 GCA_937941555.1 uncultured Granulosicoccaceae bacterium
ATGCAGCTGGCCGGTCTGCGGGCGGATGAGCCCGCGTACCTGACTGATCGAGACGCCTGGGAAGGGGTTGTCGCCCGCCACCGTCGCGCGCGCTCGTTGGCAGAAATGGCCTCGGGCCAGAAGGCCGGGGAGGTTGCAGCATGAGTGTGCTGACCACTCACCGAGATATCACCCTCGACAGCGCCGCCGAGCGGCTGGCGCACGACCTGGAGCAAACTCACTTTGGCTACGTTGCCGGTGCAGCCATGGCCAATGCCCTCGATGTCTCCGATGACGACATCGCGCGTTTTGGCGGGTACTGGGACGGGCTGACGCTCGATCGGTTCATGGGTGACAACGGGCGCTACCGCTACCGCCGTTACAGCGCTCTCGATCTCGAACACCCGGGCGCGCCCTGTGTACTTCGCCCCCACACGCCCTACGAGCAGTCGACGGCAGTTAATCCGCTCAACGGCGGGCTCAAGCGTGAATTCGATCCGGTCGAACCGGGTTTTCTCTCGAGCCGCGTGTTGCAGCGCTTTTTGCAACTATTGGGCACCGCCTACAACCGACTCGAGGGTATCGAGGCGCCCTGGGTGGTGCGCCTCCACCCCTACCGCATCCGCGCAGATGTCGAGGCCTTGGGCAAACCCGCGCCCGAGGGTCTGCACCGGGACGGTGTCGACTTCGTGCTGACGCTGATGCTCCGGCGACACAATATCCGCGGTGGCGAGTCGAGTATCGCGACCCCGTCCGGGGATGTGATCTGGCGCCATACCCTGCGTGCTCCACTCGACCTGTTGGTGTGTAACGACCGCAGGGTCTTGCACGGCGTCACTGATGTCGAGCGCGTTGACCCGACGCGCAGCGCTTGGCGCGACGTGCTCGTCGTCGCCTTCAGCCGACAATGACCCGGACATGAATACGGCGCGGGCCAACCGTCTGGCCGATCTCATGCTGCTTGGAGTCGCGGCGGTCTGGGGCACCAGCTACGGCTTTGCCAAGGAGGCGGTGAGCTACTACCCTGTGCTCGGGTTTCTCGCGATCCGCTTTGCGCTGACCGCCGCCTGCCTGTTGTGGCCGCTGCTGCGCGAACTCAAGCGCGGCGCGCGCGCGCTGCTGCGAGCCGGGATACCGCTCGGCGGTATTCTGCTGGTGATTTTTCTGTGTGAGACCTTTGGCGTCGTCCATACCTCAGCTGCAAATGCCGCCGTGCTGATCAGCTTGTGCGTGGTCATGACCCCCTTTGTCGAATGGTGGGTGTTTGGCGAGCGGCCGGGTGTGCTGATTGTGGCGATGGTGGGGTTGTCGGCGCTCGGTGTCTGGCTGCTCACCGACGGCGTCGCGATTCGATTCAATCTGGGCGACGCCCTGATCCTCGCTGCGGCGCTGATGCGCGCAATCATGGTCGCCAGCACCCGCAAGCTGACGCGCCGTTACGCCGGCAGTACCCTTGCACTCACCGCCGTGCAGGCACTTGTCGTCGCGGTCGGCTCAGCGTTGCTTGCGGTGGTGTTGTTGCCAACCGAGGCCCTCGCCCCAAGTGCGTCACCGCGCTTCTGGATGATCACGCTCTACCTCGTGCTCTTTTGCACGGTATTCGCTTTTTTCGCCCAGAACTACGCGGTGCGCCGAACCACTGCCACCCGTGTATCTGTGCTGATGGGCAGCGAGCCGGTGTTCGGTGCGCTCTTCGCGGTGCTCTGGTTCGGCGAATCGCTGAGTGAACGCGGCTGGCTCGGCGTGGGCCTGATCGTCGTGGCCACCCTGTGTGTCGCACTGCGCGGTACGGCAAACAACGAAAGCACGCCCGGTGTTGCGGGCCGGGAGGCCTCCACGGCCCGGGGATGACGCCGCCGTGCGGATGTGGTCAGGCTGACGGGTCCGGCGCCCGGGTGACCAGCACGCCGGCGAGTGTGATCAACACCATGCCGACCACGGTCAGTGCGTCGGGTTGCTCTCCGAACAGCACCAGCCCCCAGAGTGCGGCCGACGGCAGGTAGCCGTAGTCGAAGGTCGCCAGGGTGTGCGGTTTGGCGCGTTGGTAGGCGTAGGCGACACCCGCAAAGTAGCCCGCTGACAGCACGCCCAACAGGGCCATGACACCCCATTGGGACAGAGTCATCGGCGACCACCCTGTGAGCAGAAATTGCGTGGAGGCGTTGAGTTCGGATGGCAGCGCAACACCGCTCAGTGTGATCAGGCCCAGTGCCCCGACGGCGATGAACGTGGTGTGCAGCGCGATCCCGAGTGTGAACGGGTTCTCTGATCGGCAGCGAGTGCGCGTCAGAATCATCGCCGCCGAGTAGAACACCGCCGCGGCCAGTGGCAACAACACGGCGCCACTGAAAGCATCGGTACCAGGCCGTATGATCACCACGACCCCGAGGAATCCGAGGGCCACGGCTGCAATGTGGTGGCGGGTAATCGATTCGCGCAACACGGTCGCCGCGAGCAGCGTGGTGATAATCGGATTGGTGTAAACCACCACCGCTGCCACGGAGAGGTCAAGTGTTGGCAGGGCGGCGTAGAACGCCAGCCAGCACAACACCAGCAACACACTGCGCACCCACACCCACGCGGTGTTTCCGAGCAGTGGCGCGCCAAGCGCACGGGTTACGAGCAACAGGCAGGGCAGCCCGAACAGCGAGCGTACGAGGAAAACATGCCAGACCGAAAAGTCGGCGCTGAACCACTTGATCAGGGCGTCGGCAAAGGCCATTGCGGTGACCGACAGCAGCAGCACCGTGATCGCAATGCGGGGGTTGTCGGCGTGGGCCATCGGGGAGGAACGGCACCTGAAAAAGGGCGTTCAGTGTAGGGCGTCTGCGCTGTGGTGGCTGACCTCGTCGCGACAGCCTCTGTCAGGGGGTGGCCGCTTATTCGGCGCGATCGCGCCGTGACGTCAGCGCTTTTTGACGATGGACTCGATGCCCGCCATGGTCAGGCGGTTGTTGGCTTCAACCCGTGAGTTCGGGTCATCGAACGGCCCGAGCTTGACGCGGAAGACGGTGGCGCCTCGGATCACGGCCGGCTCGATGTGGGCGCGCAGCCCCAGCAGAGCCACTTCGGCCCGCCGACGCGAGGCGTCACCGCGTTGGCTGAAGGCACCGACCTGCAGCCAGGCACCCGGTGGCAGCGGCGCGGTCGCGAGTGCGGCTGCCGCTGCCGCCGTAGCCGGGCGCGGCGTTGCCGGTGCAGACTTCGCTGCAATCAGGGTCGCCGTCGGCACGGGCTGGCTGTAGGTGATCACCGGTTGCTGTTGAATGATCACGGGTTGTTGTGTTGGCGCGGGCGATGGAGCCGCGGCGGTCGCGATCACCTGCGGTTGGGTCGCCTGCTGCACAGGGGCGCGTGCGACCGTCGCACGTTGCGTGTCGACATCGGGCGATACGTAGACGCTGAATTCCGGCAGAACACGGTAGAAATCGAAGTCCGGTTCGCGTGGCTCGGGTGCTTTTGGCGCGCTGCGCTTGGCGATCAGCGCTTCCACCGCGTCGCGTGCCGTGGAGGGCGGTGTGAGGTAGCTGTTGCGCCACTGGCTGTGGCTGCGGGTGTCTGTCTCCGCTGGCGCCGTGCGCTCGAGGCGGTACATGAGAAAGGCAAAGGACATCAGAAAGACCGATGCTGTGGTCAGTCCGACGATTTGAATACCTGCTGAATTCTTGGTTTGCGCCATTGCCACTCGAGACGAACAGTGGCCGGGTAGAGCCACCGCGTTTTACAGCCTGCGGAGACAGAATGTAGACGCTGGTGGGCCGTTGTGCAGCGTTTGTTGTCAATCGAGTGACGGCGGTCATCGGCCCTTGTTGTATGCGCTCCTACATTCGCTCGAGTGCGTCGATGCCGAGCAGGCTGAGGCCGTCGACGAGCACGCTGTGGGTCAGCGTGCTCAGGGCGAGTCGGCTGGCTGCCATATCGGCGGCGCTGTTCAACACGGGGCAGGCTTCGTAGAACGTGGAGTAGTGGCTGGCGAGCTCAAAAAGGTAGTTGCACAACAGGTTGGGTAGCCCGCGCTCGGCGACTTTTTCGAGTGTCTGGCCGTAGCGCGTGAGGTGCTTGGCGAGGGCCTGTTCGGATTCTTCGGTTAGCACCGGCGCGGCCGCCGGCGCAATGCCTGCGGCCTCGGCGCGGCGCATCAGGCTCGCCATGCGGGCGCAGGCGTAGAGCAGGTAGGGCGCGGTGTTGCCGTCAAAGCTCAGCATCTTGTCGAAGCTGAAGATGTAGTCGGTGCTGCGGTTTTTCGAGAGATCCGCGTACTTGACC
>CALDHJ010000463.1 GCA_937941555.1 uncultured Granulosicoccaceae bacterium
GTTGCGGTTGAAGAGTGCCCGCCCGGCGCTGTGCTGGTCATGGATTGCCGCCAGGATGCTTCAGCCGCGTCCGCCGGATCGATCCTGCTGACGCGCCTGCAAATGCGCGGCGCAGCCGGTGTGGTGAGTGATGGCGGTATCCGCGATGCCGCCGGCGCTGCAGCGCTCGACATGCCGGTGTTTGCGGCAAAAGCCTCTGCCCTGACCAATCTCACCAAACACCACGCAGTAGATATCGGTTTGCCGATAGCCTGTGGTGGTGTTGCGGTCTACCCCGGCGACATTGTGCTCGGCGACGCCGACGGGGTCATGGTGATCCCGCGCCACCTCGCCGACGAGGTGGCCGACGAGAGCGTCGAGATGGAGTTGTTCGAGACCTTCGTGTTGGAGCAGGTCAACGCGGGAGCCTCGATCAGAGGCTTGTACCCGCCCACCGACCCCGAGACGGTGCGTCGCTTCGAGTCCTGGCGCCAGACGTGATTCAGACGGTTCCGCGCACCGGGAGGTCGTTGGTGATGTTGAACTGCATGCCGTCGAGGAGTTCTTCGAGGTCCGGTCGTGCCGCCGGGCCGTTTGAAATGTCCACCAGCATCAATGACCCGTCCGGGCGAATGCCGAAGGCGCCTGGTTCGGCAAAGCGGTGGTCGGTTTCCTCGGGGGAGAGCGGGTCTGACACGTAGACACCCAAGCTGTGCATCTGGTCCTCGGTGAGGCTGTGGCAAAGCGTGAAATTCCAGCCGTGTTCCGTCTGGTCTGCGCGTGCTCGGTCTTCGGGATCAGCTGAGGTCACCACGACATCGAGTGTCTCGGTCCAGTTATCGAGGACCGCATTCAGTTTGTTGAGGAACCGTTTGCAGCGCGGGCAGTGTGTGCCGCGGTAGACAAATAACATGGTCCACCTCTCGGACACACTGCCGAGTGTGACGGTGCCACCGCCGACGCGCGGCAGGTCCAGGGTGTCGAGGGGTTCGCCGACGCGGGGTTTGGCTGTGCTCATGGGGGGTCTCTGCAAATGAGGGGCGCACCCTGTGCGCCGGGATCGGTGGGTCCGATGATACCCTGCGCCCCGTCGATCTCGAGCCTCCGCGTGCACTGCCTGGAGCGATTTTCCGGAAATCGGTCCCGACGCGGAAACCCACAAGCTCTCCGCCGGCTGGTGCAGCAATCCGCGTACTCACCGGGCTACCACCCCGTTACAGGCTGACCCATGCACCCGACTGGTCGTTTGATGTGACGCACGCGTCGACAAAGCGCACGCCGTCGGCGCCCTCGGTAACACGCGGCATGGCGAGCCAGTCCGCGGGCTCGTCCCGGCCGTCGCGGCGACACGCCACAGCCATGGCGAATTCGGTATACAGGTTGGCCCACGCTTCGATGATGCCTTCGGGGAAGCCGCGTGCGGTTCTGACAAACCGCTCTGTGTCACGGGACACGCCGTGGCCGTGGCCGCGTGAAACGACGCGGTCCGGCTCGCCGAAGCGGTTGAACCGGAGCGTGTCGCAGGCTTCGAGGTCCCATTCCAGTCCGCCCTCGCTGCCAAAAATGCGCAGCCGCAATCCGCCCCGGTTGCCGGGCGCGAGGCGGGTCGCCATCAACGTCCCCGGGACCATGTTGTCGTGCCGCGTCCACGCAAAAAAACTGTCTTCGAGTGGTTTGGGGGCACCGCAGACGTGGAACTCTGAGCGAACGTGGGTCAGCGTGAGGTGGCTGACAAAGCCTGCGAGGTGGGCGGCGTGGGTGCCGATGTCGCCGACGCAGGATGTGCGACCGGACTTGGCCGGATCGAGGCGCCATTTCACGTGCGGTGCGTCAGTCACGTCCTCAGGAGTCATCCAGTCTTGCATGAACTCGACGTGAATCTGGTTGATCCTGCCAAGGCCACCGCGCGCAACGATGTCACGTGCTTGCCGGATCATCGGAAAACACGACATGACGTAAGAGACACCGAACACACAGCCGGTCCGCTCGCAGAGGTTGACAAGCGTGTCCGCTTCAGCCGTGTTGTTTGTCAGAGGCTTGTCACACAGCACGTCAATACCGGCTTCGAGGAAACACTTGGCAGCGTCGAAGTGCAGGTGGTTAGGCGTCGTGATCATCACGGCGTCCACACCGTCGCGCCGGTTTGCTTCACCCTCAGCCATGGCGGCAAAAGAGGTGTAACAGCGGTCTTCCGGTAGACGCCAGTCTGTCGCGGCGGCTTTGGCGCGCGCAGGATCCGATGAGAAGGCCCCGGCCACAAGCTCCCAGTGGTCCGTCAATCGGGCGGCCATGACTTGCATTGTCGAGATACGCCCGCCGCCGACAACGCCGAGCCGCAACCGCCTGGACAGCGTGGGAAAGGGGGCCTTCGGGTCGATCTGTTCAGTAATCAGCATTGCCGGTTCGTATCATGCGGGAGGGGTGGCGCCGTCGGGCAGCATTTCCACTGCCATGAAGACCGATGGTGTGATGGTCTCGAATTGGTGCCATGGGTAGTTGCCCTCACTGTCGTACATGGGACGGTGCGTTGTGCCCGGGGCCATGGGCTCTTCAAGGTAGAGGGTTTCGATGTCTTGCTCCCGACACTGCTGCATCTTGCCGAAGCCGACGATTTGCGTGTGCACTTCACGAAAGCCCGGGATCGGGCAAAAGGCGTGGTCGCGGTGCAAGCCGACCTTCAAGGGCACCGAGGCGGAGTGGTACAGCGTGAAGCCGAACTGGCCGACCCAGACCTTGGGTGACATGTAGTGTTCGATACCGCGCAAGCGATCTTCACCGCGGACCTCGAACGCCGAGGGCCAAGTGTCGCGGATGCGGGCCATCAGCGCGGCGTCGTCGACGTGGTTGGCGAAGCCTTCAATCACGACCGCGTGGTTCACGGACGTGAGTGTGGTGTCTTTGAGAATGGCGGATTGCAGCGAACCCAGCTGCTGCGCTCGCACGGACATCGGTTCGTCCGAGAGATTCAAGGCAATGGTTTTGCCGTGAATGGCGAAGCGTGGCTCGTCTTTGACGATACGAACTGTGAAGAACGGATCGCCTATGGAGAGTGTTTCAATGCTCATGGCAGCGCACTCAAATTGACATGTAATCCCGTCTCGGTCGATTCGCGAAGCGGTGCAGGTCGTTCGCAGCGGCTCTCGATGTCTATGAATCTGCCGGACACCGGGCTGTCGAGCATGCCCTGCATGACTTCACACAGGTGCAACCCGAGCGCGCCGCTGGCCCGCGGCTCGCGCGCTTCAGCCACGGCTTTTGCAAGCTCGGCAAGTCCGATCCCTCGTGCGTCGAAATTAAGGCCGTGGGTGTTGTTGGCCACGTCCCACTCGGCTGGTGCGTCCGGGCGCGGCCGCATGGTCCAGCGCGATGTGGTGCGCGTGCGCACCCAGACGTCACCTTGGAACACGTTGGCGCCGTCACCGGGGTCGGGGTCGGGGATGCAAATCGTGCCGTCGGTGCCGTAGATCTCCAGCCGCGGTGTCTCACTTTCCCAGACGTCGAAGCTCACCAGCATTTGGCCGACAACACCGCTCTCGAATTCGAGCAAGCTCACGCAGTGGGTATCAACCTCGACCGGCATCATCTCGCCGTTGCGCGGCCCGTTTTCGATCATTCGCTCGGAGAAGGTTCTTCGCGACATCCCCGCCACCCGCGCCACGGGTCCGAGGCAAAATACCATTGCCGCCAAGTAGTAGGGGCCGAGGTCCAGCAGCGGGCCACCGCCCTTGGCGTAGTAGAAATCGGGGTTGGGGTGGTGGCGTTCTACGCCGTGTGTCGGCACGAAGGCCGCGACTCCGGTCGGTGCGCCTATCGCGTTTTGGTCGATCAGCTTGCGGACGGTTTGCCAGCGGCCACCGAAAAAGGTGTCCGGCGCGTTGCCCACCAAGCGACCCTGTTGCCTCGCCAGGGCGAGAATGTTGCGGCCCTCGTCCAGGTCTGTGACGAATGGCTTCTCGCTGTAGACGTGCTTTTCCGCTTCCAGTGCAGCGATGCTGACACTGGCATGGGCGGCGGGGATGGTCAGGTTGAGTATGGCGTCAACATCGGGGTCGTCGATAATCGCCTGTGGGCTCGCAACCCGCGGCACGCCATAGCGGTCGGCTTTTGCACGGCTTTCATCCGGGTTGAGACTGCCGCACACGACGATGTCCAACCCCGAAAACGCAGCGCAATTTTCAAGGTACACATCGCTGATGCGACCGGTGCCAATCAGGCCGATTCGAAGGGGGTGGATTGCATCAGTCATGAATCGCTTTCAGTCGTCTTTACGTGAGCGTTGTGCTGCGACTTGGGCACTTTATCGCGTTCACCGTGGTTGCCTACCCGTCAATGGGCGGTGAGGCGACCGGCTGCTGGGCGCAACACGTGGTGCGTGGCGGCGGCGACGGACACAGCACGTCAGGAGAATACAACAACAGCTTGCTTTGTAGGGCTTCAGACGTGACCGTAGTCGGAATGGCGAGTGCCGGTGCGACGTTGCATTACCCGAGTCGGGCTTGTCTGTGTGCCTGCATGTACAAGCCGCAGCCGCACGCCGCGCAAGCGGCGAGACAGGTCAGCAGCAGGTCGTAGCCGCCGAGGCGCCAGACCATCGCCCCGAAAAAGGGCGCGAGTGCGGAACCGGCGAGGTACGGCAACGCCAGGGCGCCGGACTTTGCGCCGAAGTGCGAGCCGCCTAGGATGTCGCGCGCCACCACCGGGCGCAGGATGCTGACGGTGCCGTATGCGCCGCCAAAACTCAGGATGGCTGAGGCGAGCAGCAAGGGGGAGCCTTCGCTTCCCGTCAGCAGCACCATCGCGACGCCGATAAGCACACACGCGAGAACCGTCAGCGCGTGGTGTGACAATCGGTTGCCGACGGCCACTAGGGCGAGCCGGCCGGCTACTTGCGACGGCCCGATGCACGAGGCAGCGAGCACCGCCTGCTCTGGTGTCCAGCCGTGTTCGTCGAGTATGGGCAAGAGGTGGTGGAGAGCCGCGCCGTGCACGACAGCCAACAGGCTGAAACCCGACGCCAGCAGCCAGAACGCTGGCCGATGCAGAAAGCGGTGGTCGCGTGACGCGGTGGCAGGCGTCGGGGGTTGCGGTGTAGCCGAGGCCTCGACGGCTTGAGCACCGCACCACAACACGGGCGCCACCACGGCGATGACTACTACACCAAATACGGTGACGGCCGTGCGCCACCCCACTGCATCGGCGAGCAGGTGCGTGACCGGAAAGCTGATGGTGCCTGCAAACCCCGCGACCAGCGTGATCCAGACAATGCCGCGTTTTGCCTGGTCGCCGCGTGCACGCGTGATTAGTGCAAAGCAGGGCTCGTACAGGCAACCCGACAAGGCCACGCCAATCAGCCCCCAGGTGGCGTAGAAGGCGGGGAGTGTGGTCACTTGTGACAGGAGCAACAGACCGCACCCGCCCATAACCGCCGACACCGCCATCAAGGACGGTCCGTGTCCGCGGTCGATGAGACGACCGCTCCACGGCGACACCAGGCCCGAGACCAGTATCGCCAATGCCAGCGCGGCCGTGAGCTCGGTCCTGGACCAGCCGAGGTCGGCCTCCCAGCGCAGCAACAGCGCCGGAAAAACATAATACAAGGCCGCCCAGATCAACGTCTCGCCGAGTGCGAGAAGTGCGATGCCGGGGTCTCTGAGCATGGGATCGTATCGGTGGGCGGGGTCTGAGGTGCAGCCTAACAGGGCAGACTGTGTGCCGTGTGAATTGCAGCCCAAAGCAACGCCAAGAGACAGGTTATTAGATGGGTGCAAACAATATTATCACCATGGTGTCCCCTGACCACGCCGATACGCACTTGTAAAAAAGCGAAGAACGGACAACGGCCATCTGTGATGACAGGCCGTGCAAGCGCATACATACCGCCTTCGCGTCGGTTTGGCCTGCGGTCGTTTCAACGTCGAATTGTCGCGAGGCGACGCGCCGTCGCACCAATCGCGCCCTCCCAGTAGGGCCTATTTGACAATGATGGCACCTAGGAGGAGGCTTTGAGGGCTAATACTCCGGAGCACAGCTGTATGGCAATTAAACCCCCATTCACCGATTTGTCGATCCCACGATCGGCAACAGGCTTCTACCAGGGTCACTCACTCGAGATCGCTCTGCTCAGTAAAGCGGTCATGATCGGTCTCGTGCTCTGGGCGCTGATCTGGCCCGCCAACGCGAACGGTGTGTTGGGCAGCTTGAACTGGACCTTGCTGGAAAGCTTCAACAC
>CALDHJ010000464.1 GCA_937941555.1 uncultured Granulosicoccaceae bacterium
GGCTGGAACGCTGTGGTTACCTTGGCCTTGAAGCCCCCACCGTCTTTGTACAGGAAATACGCTGCCAATCCGCGGGACTCCGCCAGATCGTAGCCAGCGTCCTCGCCGAGCACCATCAGCGCGGTGGCCCAGGCATCCGACGCGGCACTGGTAGACGCAAATACTGACACCGAGGCCAAACGATGGGTAATCGGTTTGCCGGTGCGCGGGTCGATCGTATGTGAATATCGGACACCGTCTCGTTCGAAAAAGTTGCGGTAATCGCCTGAGGTGGCGAGCGCGCCATTGTCGAGCGTCACGGCAGCGTGGACTACCCTCTCCCCCTCAATGGGTCGCTCGACGCCGATTTTCCAGGCGTCCCCACGCGGGCTCTTGCCACTGGCACGCAGTTCGCCGCCAATCTCGAACAGGTAGTCGGTGATACCGCGCTGATCGAGCAGCGACGTAACGCGATCAACGCCATAACCTTTGGCCGATGCAGACAGATCGATGTACACCGCCGAGGCGCTCTTTCTCACCGCAGGCGGTTGAGCACGCAACGCGACCGCATCACGACCGCTCAAGGCCTGCGCCGCTGCAATCGCCTCGTCGGACGGAATCGTCTCGAGTTCCTTGTCTGGCCCGAAACCCCACAAGTTCACCAGCGGGCCGACCGTCACATCGAAGGCGCCACCACTCGCCTCACTGACCAACTGTGCCTGCTCGAGCAGGCCATACAACGCCTCGGACACCGACACCCAATCGGTACTGGTGTTCTGATTGAGTTGAGACAGTTCGGAATCGGATTGCCAGGTCGACGCGAGGTCGTTGACAGAGACAAGCTCGGCTTCAATCGCTGACTGAAGGCGCGCTTCCTGCTGTCCGGCAGATTGGCTGATGACCAGTGACCAGGTCGTGCCCATCGTCTCGCCACCGAGGCGCAACGGTTCGTTCCGATTCGGTCCGCAGGCAACGAGCACCAACCAAAAAAAACACGCCAGCGCAGAGCGCGCTGGCGTGGTGATCAGCCGGTGGTTAGCCACCGAAGTCGTCGAGCATGATATTGCTTTCTTCGACCCCGAGATCAACCAGCATGTTGATACACGCCTGGTTCATCATGGGCGGTCCACACATGTAGAACTCACAATCCTCTGGTGCCGGGTGGTCCTTGAGGTAGTTGTCGAACAGAACGTTGTGGATGAAGCCCGTCTTTCCTTCCCAGTTGTCTTCAGGGAGCGCATCCGACAGCGCAAGATGCCACTCGAAGTTGTCGTTCTCTTCGGCGAGCTTGTCAAAGTCCTCGACGTAGAACGCCTCACGCAGCGAACGCGCGCCGTACCAGAAGGTGATCTTGCGCTTTGAGGAGAGACGCTTGAGCTGATCGAAGATGTGCGAGCGCATCGGTGCCATGCCGGCACCACCGCCGATAAATACCATCTCCGCTTCAGTTTCCTTGGCGAAGAATTCACCAAAAGGACCAGAGATTGTGACTTTGTCTCCGGCTTTCAAACCCCAGATGTAGGATGACATGATGCCTGGTGGCACATCGGGCCCACGTGGCGGTGGCGATGCAATCCGAACATTGAGCATGATGATGCCCGCTTCTTCCGGGTAGTTCGCCATCGAGTAGGCACGGACCACGTCTTCCTCGACCACTGACTTGTAGCGCCAGATGTCGAAGTTATCCCAGTCTTCGTGGTACTCCTTGGGAACGTCGTACGTTTTGTAGTCAACAGTGTGCGGTGGACACTCGATCTGAATGTAGCCACCCGCCCTGAAGGGTACGGACTCGCCATCGGGGATCTCGAGCACGAGCTCCTTGATGAAGGTTGCGACGTTGTCGTTCGACTTGACCGTGCACTCCCAGCGCTTGACCCCGAAGACTTCCTCCGGAATCTCGATCTTCATGTCCTGCTTGACCGTGACCTGGCAAGACAGACGCTCGCCAGAGGCCGCAGCGCGCTTGTTGATATGACCTTCTTCGGTTGGCAACAAGGTGCCGCCACCTTCGAAGATTTTCACTTTGCACTGGGCGCAACTGCCACCACCGCCACAGGCTGACGGCACGAACAGGCTTTCGTTGGCAAGCGCACCGAGCAGCTTGCCACCGACGGGTACTTCAATCGTACGCTCGCCGTTGATCTCCACGTTCACGTTGCCGGCAGCGACCAGTTTGCCCTTGGCAAACAGAATCACGCTAACCAGTGCCAGCACGATGCCGGTGAACAGGATGACGCCAAAAAGAACTTCTAACATGCGGTGTTCCCCTTAGAGCTGGATGCCGGAAAAGGCCATGAAGCCAAGCGACATCAGACCCACGGTGATAAAGGTGATGCCGAGACCTCGAAGGCCCTCTGGCACATCGCTGTATTTCATCTTCTCGCGCACACCGGCCAATGCCGTGATTGCAAGCGCCCAACCCACGCCGGAACCGAGACCGTAGGTCACCGACTCGGCAAAGTTGTAGTCGCGCTCAACCATGAAGAGAGACCCGCCGAGGATCGCGCAGTTCACCGTGATCAGAGGCAAAAACACACCGAGTGCGCTGTACAACGCCGGCATGAAGCGGTCGAGAAACATCTAGAGGATTTGCACCGCCGCCGCGATCACACCGATGTAGCTGATCAGGCCAAGGAAGGTGAGGTCAACGTCGACGCCCATCCAGCTCAGTGCACCCTCTTTGAGCAAGCCGTTCAGGATGAGGCTGTTGAGCGGCACCGTGATGCTCTGCACCACGACCACCGCAATCCCGAGGCCGAAGGCCGCTGAAATTTTCTTCGAGATGGCAATGAAGGTGCACATCCCGAGGAAAAAGGCGAGCGCGAGGTTTTCAACGAAAACCGCCTTGACGAA